>CBINJL010000272.1:0-5123 GCA_966250925.1 uncultured Opitutus sp.
GTCGCCGTAAGTGTCCTGCAAAAGATGGGCCTCGATCTCGAAACCGTGCGCGGCGCGGTTGAAAAACAGGTCGGCACCGGCACCGAATCCAAGACCCAGGGCAGCATTCCCTATACGCCGCGGGTCAAGAAGGTCCTCGCCCTCGCCGGCAAGGAAGCCAAGGCCCTCAATCATTCCTACGTCGGCACCGAGCACATCCTGCTCGGCCTGTTGCGCGAAGGGGAGGGCGTGGCTGCCCGCGTGCTGAAGTCGCTCGACATCGACATCGAGCGCACCCGCAACGAAATCCTGCGCGAACTCGATCCGCAATTCTCCGGCGGTGACAGCGATCCGGGCGCCGAAGAGGCCGCCGCGCCGTCGCCCCGCGGGGGCGGCAGCGAGGACAAAAAGGACGTCAAGACGCCCGCGCTCAAGGCCTTCGGCCGCGACCTCACCGAACTGGCCCGCAAGGGCGAACTCGATCCCGTGGTCGGCCGCAAGCACGAGATCCGTCGCGTGATTCAAATTCTCTGCCGCCGCACCAAGAACAACCCGGTGCTGATCGGTGAAGCCGGTGTGGGCAAGACCGCCATCGTCGAAGGCCTGGCCCAGGAAATCTCCAGCGGCATCGTGCCCGAACTGCTGATCGACAAGAAGGTCATCACCCTCGACCTCGCCCTCATGGTTGCCGGCACCAAATACCGCGGCCAGTTCGAGGAGCGCATCAAGGCGGTGATGGACGAGATCAAGCGCGCCAAGAACATCATCCTCTTCATCGACGAGCTGCACACCATCGTGGGTGCCGGCGCCGCCGAAGGCGCCATGGATGCGTCCAACATCTTCAAGCCGGCGCTCTCCCGCGGCGAGCTGCAGTGCATCGGCGCGACCACCCTCAACGAGTATCGCAAATACATCGAGAAGGACAGCGCCCTCGATCGCCGTTTCCAATCGGTCAAGGTCGAGCCGCCGTCCGTCGAGGACACCGTCACGATCCTGAAGGGCATCCGCGGCAAGTATGAGGATCACCACAAGGCGATCTTCACCGACCTCGCCCTCGAAACCGCGGCCAAGTTGTCCGACCGCTACATCACCGGCCGTTTCCTGCCCGACAAGGCCATCGACGTGATGGATGAAGCCGGCGCCCGCGCCCGCATCGCCTCGCTCAATCGTCCGCCGGAGCTCGAGAATCTCGCCCAGCAGATCGAAGAGGTTTGCGCGCAAAAGGAGGAGGCCATCGCCGGCCAGCACTTCGAGGAAGCCGCCCGCTACCGCGACACGGAGAAACAACTCCGCGCCAAGCAGGAGGAGATCACCGAAAACTGGAAGAAGGAGCGTGAGGAAAACAAGATCACCATCGACGACGATATGATGATGCAGGTCGTCGCCGACTGGACCGGCATTCCGCTTTCCCGCATGGAAAAGAAGGAAACCGAACGCCTCCTTAATCTCGAACACGAGATCCAGAAGACTGTCGTCGGTCAGGAAGTCGCCGCCATCGCCATCGCCCGTGCGCTGCGCCGCTCACGCGCCGACCTCAAGGACCCGCGTCGCCCGATCGGTTCATTCCTCTTCGTCGGTCCGACCGGCGTGGGCAAGACCGAGACCGCCAAGCAGCTCGCCGCCCAGATGTTCGGCAATCAGGACGCGCTGGTGCAGATCGACATGAGCGAATACATGGAGAAGTTCGCCGTCTCCCGCCTCGTCGGTTCGCCTCCCGGCTACGTCGGCTATGAGGAAGGTGGCCAGCTCACCGAGGCCGTGCGCCGCAAGCCGTATTCGGTCATCCTCTTTGACGAAATCGAGAAGGCCCACCCGGATGTGCTGCAGCTGCTGTTGCAGATCCTGGAAGACGGTCGCCTAACCGATTCGCTGGGCCGTCAGGTCGATTTCCGCAACACCATCATCATCATGACGTCCAACGTCGGCGCCTCGCTGCTGCAGCGTCAGACCGCGATGGGGTTTGCGGCTGCGACCGGCAGTTTCTCCGACATGGAAATGATGCGCGAGAAGGTGCTCGAAGAAGCCAAGAAGGTCTTCAAGCCCGAGTTCCTCAATCGCATTTCCGACATCATTTTCTTCCGCCCGTTGGAGAAGAAGGATCTGGTCAAGATCGTCGAAATCGAGGTGCGCAAATTCTCCGAACGTCTTACCGAGCGGAAGATTACCCTCGAATTCACCGAGGAGGCCAAGACGCTGCTGATCGACAAGGGCTACGATGAAAAATACGGCGCGCGTCCGCTGCGCCGGGCCGTTGAGCACTACCTTGAAGATCCGCTGGCCGAGGCCATCATCCGCGGCACGGTCAAGGACGGCGAACCGGTGCGAGTCGTGCGCGATGGCGACAAGCTGGCCTTCGAGGAAATCGAGCCCAGCGAGCCGAGCGCCGCGTCCGACGCCGAGACCGAGATCAAATCCTGAACAGTTTCCTGGTTCTGATCACCCAGCCAAAAGCCGCTCCCGTTTCGGGGAGCGGCTTTTTTGCGCGAGCGAAAGAAGACCTGGGGGCTGCACATCGAATTGCAGCCTCATGAAATGTAGGGTCGTCGCTCGCCGACGACCGCGGCGGAGTGGGCCTTCCGGGGATTCAGCCACGCTGCGTTGCCTGATATTCCGGACTCCGCCGGAGGGCATCGCGCACGCGAGTGACCGTCCAGTCGGCGTTGATCATGCGGCCGGTATAAAACTGCAGTCCGCTGGGATCGGGTTCGCGTTTCAGAACTTCACGATAGGCCGTGCTGACTTCGCGCGGCACCACGATCTTACGGTATTCATCACTCTTGCGCAGTTCCTGTCTCAGGCGCTCGGGGCTCCAGCCACGATCCTGGAGGATGCCGACGTAATTTTTAAGTCCGGAAGCGTCAGGCTCGCGACCCAGGATGTCGAGGTAGGCGCGACGCACAACGGCGATGGTTTCGCGATCATCGGGCCGACGGGCATCGACCTCGCCGCGGTTGCGATGATGGTCACGGTCGCGATCACCGGCAACGTGGCCGCGCCCGGGCCGCTCCCGCACCGCGACGGAGGACAAGGCATTGTTCCAGTTTTCGTAGCCGTTGGCCATCGGCAGCGCATGCAGGTTGGCGATGCTACGCCGCACCGTGATTTCCTCGCCACGGAAAGCGCGGTAGTCGAAGAGCGAAACCTCGACATCACCTTCGATCAGGATCGAGGAAACGCGATTTTGGGCCGAACGGCCGCTCGGGAAACGCAGGTGATTGAAATCATCGATCTTTTCGCCAGCGCGCAGCGTGATGCGCTCTCCGGTGAAATCGGTCTGGGAAAAGAAGGTCACTCGGGCCGCGGGGCGGGTGGGCTGGGCGGAAACGCTGCCGGCCATAACGACCGAAGCGGCCAGAAGCAGAAGCAAGCGGAACGGTTTCATGCGCCATGAGACGCCGCAGCATCGCCGCATATTCAAAACGGATTGCACCGGGTGTTGCGGTGCGAGGTGGCGAACGCCCCCTGGTCAGCGCGAGCGCGGGCTGAAGCCTCGCACTACGAAGTGAGAGCACCGGTCGGCCGCAGAATCACATTTCGTGCGGGAGGGGCTGACTTTGTCGGTTCGCCTGCGCGGGAGTGGTCCGCGTTCGGATTTCGAGAACGAGGAAGAGAACGAAGCACGAGAACGATGCCGGCCTGCGGCCGGGCGGCGTTACGCCCACTCGGGCGGGTTTTGCAGGTCGGATCGCAGCACGCCGATGCAGGGGAGGTTGCGATACCGTTCGGCGAAATCGAGACCGTAGCCGACAACAAATTTATCCGGGATTTCGAAGCCCACAAACTCCGCTTCGAAGGGCACTTCGCGGCGGCCTTTTTTATCGAGCAGGACGCAGGTTTTCACCGTGGCTGGATTCAGTTTCTTGATGACATCGGTCACCATCGAAAGCGTTTTGCCGGTGTCGAGAATGTCGTCGATCAGCAGCACATGGCGGTTGGTGACATCGAGCGTGAGGCTGTGCACGAGCTGCGGCTTGCCGATCGACTTGGTGTCATTGCGATAGCTGGAGATGCGGATGCAATCCAGCCGAACGGGATTGGGAATCGCCCGCAACAGATCGGCGGTGAAAAGGATGGCGCCGTTGATGATCGAGATCACGGTGATCTCTTCATCGCCGTAGGTTTGTTCGATTTCGCGGCCGAGGCGGCGAATGCGACGTTTGATCGCGGCCTCGGTGACGAGGATGGTCTCGAGGTCGGCGTGGGCGGGTTGGAGCTTCAACGGGCTGGCCATGAAGGTGGGATGGAGCAGCAACCGAGCCGCGGGCGCAAGGTCCGACACGGTTTCTCCACGGTTATTTCCTTTGACTAGCCTTGGGCCCGGTTCTTGCCTGCCCGCCGTCTGCGCCCGGCATGATTTCAATCGAAGTTGACCAACTCACCAAGCGGTTCGGCCCCGTTGTCGCTCTGCATCGTTTGAACCTGCGGATCGAGCCGGGAGAATTGTTTTTCCTGCTCGGCCCCAGTGGCTGCGGCAAGACGACGCTCCTGCGCAGTCTGGCCGGTTTCTATATTCCGGAGGAGGGCGCGATTCGTTTTGGCGACGAGGACGTGACGCGGCTCGAACCACACCGTCGCAACACCGGCATGATGTTTCAAAGTTACGCGCTTTGGCCGCACATGACCGTGGCGCAGAACGTCGCGTTCGGGCTGGAGGAGCGCAAGGTGCCCAAGGCCGAGATCAAGCGCCGTGTGGGCGAGGCGCTCGAATCCGTGCGCATGGGTGCCTATGCGGAGCGTTCGCCCAATCAGCTTTCCGGCGGCCAGCAGCAACGTGTCGCGCTCGCCCGCGCCCTGGTGATTCGTCCGCGCTGCCTGTTGCTCGACGAGCCGCTTTCCAATCTCGACGCGAAACTGCGGCTGGAGATGCGCACGGAAATCCGTCGCGTCTGCAAGGAGTTCCAGCTCACGACGGTTTACGTGACCCACGACCAGAAGGAGGCACTGTCGATTTCGGATCGCATGGCGATTCTCGAAGACGGTCACATCCTGCAGGTCGGTGCGCCGCAGGAGGTCTATCGTCGCCCGCGCCGCAAAACGGTCGCGCACTTCATCGGCGAGACCGATTTGATTTCAGGCCAACTCACCTCGCTTGCGGGCGAGGATGCGATCGTCGACACCGCCATCGGCCGTTTCCGCGGCGTGTT
>CBINJL010000273.1:0-5098 GCA_966250925.1 uncultured Opitutus sp.
TGAGACCGCGCAATGCGGGTTCACGCCTTCCCTGTCAATTTGCTGCCATCGGAAACGTAGGGGCTGACCTGATGTCAGCCCGCGGTGGAGTGGATTTTCCCGGGATAAATGCGCTGACGCACCGCGGCTTGCCCGCCTCAGGCGCGGGTCGACGCGAGGTCGCCCCCTGCAAAACATGGCGGTAACCTGATTACGCCTAGAAGCCGTAGTTTCCCTACCACCTTTCTTTGCGTGCTTTGCGGCCTCCGCGGTCTTTGCGTTAAATATCCAACTGCGGAACATAAGATAAGTGCGCTGACGCACCGCGGCTTGCCCGCCTCAGGCGCAGGTCGACGCGAGGTCGACCCCTACAAGATGCGGCGGTAACCTGATTGAGCTACCCCACGCCATCCCGCAGTTGTTTGGCGGCCGAGAGGATTGTGTCCGGCACGGTCTCCGGCGCGATCCAACCGCGTTCCGCGTAGGCGATGAGGCGGTCGATTTCGCCGGGAAGATGGGCACAGAAATCTTCGCCCTTGGCTGCATACAACTCGATTTCCTCCGCCAGCGTGGTGGCGGGCGGCGCATTGCTCGCGACGCCGTCGCGCGGCCCCTGTTGCCGCCAGGTCAAGGCCACTCGTCGCTGCCGATAGGGCGTGGCCACGAGGCAAACCGAACGCAGCGACCAGCCGGCGTCTGTGGCCGCGCGTTGCAGGAACTGCACGTTTTCGCCGGTGTTGGTGGATCGCGACTCGATCAGAATGGCGTCGGCCGGAATCTCCGGGTAATGGCGACGCAGCTCGGTGGCAAACGCGTCGGCTTCGGGTTCCGTCAGATCCGCCGAACCGGCGCCGACACCGCCGCTGAAGATGATGCGCGGCGAGACGCCGGCCCGCCAGAGTTCACCGCAACGGCGAGCCACCCGCAGATCGAAATGTCCGAAACCGATGATCGCGTCGCAGCCGCGGGGCAGGGCGGCGGAGCGCAGGGCGAGATAGTCGAGGAGCAGGGCGGCGGGTTGCACGGCAGGTGGGAGCGACACGGTCGGCGGCGACAGTTGCGCGACGCTGCCAGTTTGCGCTTTTCAGCATGCCAGCGGCGCGGTTGCGTGGACGCGACATGGAAGTCATTTTTCTCGGCAGCGGCACGTCGCAGGGCGTTCCCATGATCGCCTGCAATTGCGCGGTCTGCACTTCGGACGATCCGCGCAATCGTCGCACCCGGGCCTGCATTCACGTCGTGATGGACGGCCTGCACATCCAGGTGGATGCGTCGTCGGAGTTCCGCCTGCGCTGCATCGAAGAGAAGGTCGATTGGATCGATCTCTTCATCCTGACCCACGGTCACGCCGATCACATCACGGGGATGGATGATTTGCGGCGGTTCTGTGATCTGCTCGGTGGCGAGGCGCTGGACGTGTATTCGACCGATGAAGGTATCAGCCGCGTGCTGGCCATCTATCCGTATGCCATCATGGAGCGGCCCGTGGTGAAGGGTTACGCCGCCTTCAAACTGCGGGAAATGCCGGAGCGACTGGAACTGGAACAGGGCACCATCGAATCGACGCTGCTGCCACACGGGGGCATCAACACGTTGGGACTCATTTTCACCGAGCGCAGCAGCGGCAAACGGTTCGCCTACTACACGGATTGCAAACGCGTGCCGCGAGAGGCGATGAAACTCGCCTCCACGGCCGACGTAGTTGTGCTCGACGGTCTGCGACCCCAGCCGCACCCGTCGCATATGTCGATTGATGAAGCGGTCGCCGTGGCGAAGGAAATCGGTGCGCCGCAAACGTATCTCACCCATCTCACGCACCTCACGGATCATCAGGAAGTGGAGGATTCTTTGCCCCAGACGATCCGTGTAGCCTACGATGGACTGCGCCTGCAGTTATAGAAGGCGCAGATAGATAGTGGGTTAGGCCACGATAATCAGGCAGATTACCGAACGTGAAGGGAATGTCGGAAAATCGCTTGCTTAAACTATACTTATTTAATCTAGATTAAATCACTGCACAATGAAGCTATCGAAAAAAGGCGAATACGGACTGCGCGCGCTGATCGATCTCGGCTTGGCCGCCGAGGTGGGGCAGGGCCTGCTGCAGGTCTCGCAGATCGCCGCGAAACAGCAGATGCCGGTGAAGTTTCTCGAACAGATTCTGCAAAGCCTGCGCGAGGCGGGCATCGTTGAAACCCAGCGCGGGCGATTTGGCGGCTATCGCCTCGCCAAACCTGCCGCGACGATCGGCATGGGCGAAGTGATTCGGCACATCGATGGTCCGTTGGCGCCGATCGGCTGCGTGAGCCAGTCGGCCTATGAGCCGTGCACGTGCCCGGATGAAATCCACTGCGGCCTGCGCATGCTCATGCTCGACGTGCGCAACGCCATCGCGGGCATCCTCGATCGTTATACGCTCGGCGATGTCGTCGAAGTTACTTTGCGCAAGATGCGCCGTGACGGGCTGGTGCCCGATTTCGGCACGAGTCCGCTGATCCGTCGCGGTGCCAACCTGAAGCAGGCCGAACGCCTCGAGCCGGTCGAGGGGCTGCTGCATCATCTGTTTTCCCAGTCTGAATCCGAGCCCTCCTCGTCATGAATGCGACTGCGCCCAAACTTACCGAACCGGTCCTGCCGGACTGGCTCCTGATCGTGAAAGACAAGGTCGAATCCCTGCGATTCGGCGTTGTGCAACTCACCGTGCATGACGGTCGCGTGACGCAGATCGAACGCACCGAAAAGACCCGCATCGGCGCGAACCCGCGCGATTAATCGCGGTCACGGGGCCATCGACAGCGCGCTGGCACTATTTCCTACCGGTCACCTGCCGGAGGCATCTCACCCTCACTCGAATCACCATCAACTGACCCGACCACGGGAAGTTCCCATGACCAAGCCACACCTTGATTCCCATGCGGAACTTACATTCCTCCCGCGCCGCCACCTGGGCGGCATCTGTCCTGATTGGCGCCTTCGTGGCGCTGCCAACTCCGGCCCTCGCGGCCTCTGATGCGGAACTGGACGCGCTTCGTGAGCAGGTTCGCCTGCTCGACCAAAAGCTGCGCGTGCTCGAGCGCCACCGCGAGCTCGACGCCGAAGCCGCCGCAGCCGCACCGCTTCCACCCGTGGTCGCGGTTGACCGTCGTGGCCTCTACGTCGAGACGGCCGACAAGGCCAACTACCTCCGCATCCGGCCGCGTTTCCAAATCGACGGCCACTGGTTTCCGGACAAGAGCGACGGCTCGACCGATATTGCGATTCGACGGGCACGTCCGACCGCCGAAGGCCGCGTCGGCCTGTTGAGTTGGCGGTTGACGCCGGAATTTGCCGGCACGGTTCGCATCATCGATGCCTGGGCCGATGTCGCCCTCACGCCCGATCTGTTCATCCGTGCAGGCAAAATCAAAACCGCCGTGGGCTACGAACGCCTGCAGTCATTTTCCCGCACGCTGTTCACCGAGCGCGGTCTTCCTTCGGCGCTGACGACTACCCGCGACATCGGCGTGCAACTGCACGGTGTTGCCGCCGGCGGCATCGTCGAGTGGTCGGCCGGCCTGACCAGTGGTGCACTGGATGATACCGATCTTTCGGCCAACCTGAATTTCAGTCCGGGCGATTTCGATATCGAGGCCCGGGTCTTCGTGCAGCCGTTTCTGACCGATGCCGAACACCTGTTGAACGGTCTCGGTTTCGGTTTCGCCGCCCAAACCGGCACGGAAAACGTCGTCATCGACGATGCTGACCGCGATCGGCGCATTCGCTACCGCACCGCCGCGCGCAACACCTTCTTCCGCTACAACGACGGCGTGGCAATCGACGGTGACCGCACCCGGCTCAACGCGTTTCTGTCCTACTACCACGGTCCACTCGGTGTCATGGCGGAATGGATACGCGGATCCTACGATCTCACGCGGGCCGGCGTCACGCGGCAGGTCGACACCGACGCGTGGACGATCCAGGCCGGTTGGATTCTGACCGGTGAAAAAGCGTCCTACAACGGCTTCCGTCCGGCCAAACCTTTCGCGCCCTCAAAAGGGCAGTGGGGCGGTTTCGAAATCGGCGCGCGTTACAACGTCTTTGACGTCGACGACGCGGCATTTATCGGCACGGCGGCCGAGGTGCTCGCCCGCAATGGTTCGGTCCAGCAGGCCGAAGGCTGGGGCGTGGCGCTGAACTGGGTGCTGACCGACAACCTGCTCGTCGCCCTCGACTACGAATTCACCGACTTCTCGGGTCTCGGTGCGAACCGCGATTCCGAGCAGGTCGTGCTCAGCCGCCTCCAAGTCGAATTCTGAACCTCCGACCCACCACAACCTTTTGTTCTGAAATCATCATGAAACTCTTTCGCGCACTACTTTTAAGCGGCGTTCTCGCCGTCCTCATCATGCCCGTTCTGCTCTCGGCCAAGACCGTCGAGCTGCTCAACGTTTCCTACGACCCGACCCGGGAACTCTACGTCGAGTTCAACCAAGCCTTTGTCGCCCACTGGAAGCAGCAGACCGGCGACACGGTGACGATCAAGCAGTCCCACGGCGGCGCGGGAAAACAGGCCCGCGCCGTGATCGACGGCCTGCCCGCCGATGTGGTCACGCTGGCGCTGGCCTACGACATCGATGCGATTGCCGAACGCACGAAGAAGATTCCCGTGGACTGGCAATCGCGCCTGCCCAACGGCAGCGCGCCCTACACCTCGACCATCGTCTTCCTGGTCCGCAAGGGCAACCCGCGTGGCATCGCGGACTGGGACGATCTCGTGAAACCGGGTGTCGGCGTCATCACGCCGAATCCGAAGACCTCCGGCGGCGCCCGCTGGAACTATCTCGCCGCCTGGGCGTATGCGAAAACCAAATACGGAACCGACGATGCCGCCCGTGAATTCGTGACCAAGCTGCTCAAGAATGTGCCTGTCCTCGACAGCGGCGCGCGCGGCTCGACCATCACCTTCACCCAGCGCGGCATCGGCGATGTGTTCCTCTCCTGGGAAAATGAAGCCTTTCTCGCGCTCAACGAACTAGGGAAGGGCGAGTTCGAGATCGTGGTGCCGTCGCTCAGCATACTGGCTCAGCCGCCGGTCGCGGTGGTCGAGGCCAATGCGAAAAAGAAAGGAACGCTCGCGGTC
>CBINJL010000274.1:0-5089 GCA_966250925.1 uncultured Opitutus sp.
TACCTGAAGAATATGGGCCCGCAATACGTGCGCGGCATCGCCGAAGGTAATGGCGGCAGCGAGCTGCCCGATGCCGACCGCGCCTTCCCACTGGTGTATTCGGTCAACAAGGAGGACATCTGGTTCGCCCGCGTGCCCACGCCTCTCACCGCCACGGTCGATGCCCCGGTGCGGGAAGATTTCTCCACCACCACACCTGGCACGCTGCCGGCTGACTGGAACATCTACAGCCCGCTCTGGGCGCCGGTGCGCGTGACCGCCGACCCCGACGACACAACCAATCCCGTGCTGTCGTTGCGCGACGAAGATCCCTATGATTACGCCCGCGCCGTGCGGGTGTTTCCCGCCAGTCATGGCGTGAAGATCACGTTTCGTGTGCGCGCCGAACAACGCGGCGGTCGACTCGAAATCGAATTGATCGACGCCACCGGCCTGCGCCCGGTGCGCATCGCCCTGGAGGAGGATGGCCGTATCTGGGCCTGCCATGAGTCGCAGTGGATGGACGCCGGCACTTACACCCCGGGCCAATGGCACCGGTTCGAATTGGAAATCCCCGCCGATTCCGCCGCCGACCGCTGCGCCGTGTTGATCGACGGACAATCGCCGTTGCCGCGCCCGGCCTACTTCACCGATCCCGTCGCGACGGTGGAGCGCCTTTCCTTCCGCACCGGACCGTATCGTGAACGTGGATACGGCGGCCGTGATCTTCCCGACGCCGATCAACGCGCACCGCTGGCCGAGTTCCTGATCGACGACGTCACCATCACCCCCATCGCCGAAGCGCCCTCGTAGCGGGAGCTTCCAGCTCCCGTAGCGGAGCACTGCCCGGTGAGTCCCACTATGGCTGATGCAGAAGCCCCGCACCACCGGCGGGAGCAAGATGCTCCCGCTACTTTGACCAAGTCGCCGCTCCGGTCCCGTCGCCCGCCGTCGCGTCAACTTCCGCTATTGTAATCCAAACTGCGCGCTTTCACGCATTGAAATTAGGATGCTGGGATTCTCTTTGGTTTGGCCGGAAGAATATCGCGCTTTGATACGCTAAATTCTTCGCACCCTGCCCCATCGCCCTACCCAAAGATGCTTCACCCCAAATGGACGCCCCTTGGTCCGCGGTGGTTGTTAACCAACAAACCTGACCGATCGAAAGCGGTCTAATCGAATCCCGTATCGAACCCCATGAACACCTCCCCTCGCACCCGTAACGGGCTGCCCGCGGCTTCGACCTGCCGTCGCATCAGCAAGCTGTCTCGCAGCTTTCTGATGGCGGCCTCGTTGACCGCGCTCAGCCCGGGCTTGTTCGCCCAAAGCACCGGCACCGGCACGGTCACCGGCCGCGTCCTCAACACCACCAACGGCCAATACATGCCGTATGTCGTGGTGCGCGTCCCCGGCACCAACATCTCAACCCAGACCAACAATCTGGGCGAATACACCCTGCGCAACGTGCCGGCCGGCGCCGCCACCGTGCAGGTCGAATATGTCGGCATGGACACCGTCGATCAGTCGATCGACATCAACGCCGGCTCGACTGTGACGCAGAATTTCAGCCTCGGCGGCGGCGATGCCGTGCGTCGCGACGCCGACGGCACCGTCGTCCTCAACGAGTTCGTGGTGGACATCAATCGCTACAAAAACGCCGCCGAAATCGCCATCAACTCCGAGCGCACTTCGGTCAACATCAAGAATGTCGTCTCCACCGAGGAATTCGGCGAGATCCCCGGCGGCAATATCGGCGAGTTCATCAAATACCTCCCCGGGGTTGAGCTCGAATACGGCGGCACCTACACCGCCCCGACCGACGCCACCGGCATCTCCATCCGCGGTTTCGGCCCCGAGGACACCAACATCATGATCGACGGCGTGCCGGTTTCCGCCGCGTCCCAAGCCAGCCTCACCCACCAGGTGACGCTCGACATGCTTTCGATCAACAATGCTTCCCGCATCGAACTGATCAAGGTGCCCACGCCCGACATGCCGATGAATTCCGTCGGCGGTCAGATCAACCTGATCTCTAAGTCCGCCTTCGAATACGCCAAGCCGTCATTCACCTATAAAGCCTACGTGGTGGTGAACTCCGAGCACATGAACCCGTTCGACAAGGTTCCCGGCGCCACCGACAAACGCGTCTACGCCGGCCAGCCCGGCTTCGAGCTTTCCTACATCAACCCGATCAGCGACAAGCTCGGCCTCACCATTTCGGCGTCACGCTTCAGCCAATACAGCGCCAATCGTCGCCTGCGGCCCGAATATCAGCATGACCCGCGCCGGGCCCTGCTTGACCTCCGTCCTCTCGGGGGCGAGCGCAACACCGTGCCCTCCAACGCGGAGGGCGATCTCAGCGCCGCCAATCCCTTCCTCACCCGCGTTTCCATCACCGACTCGCCCCGCACCAGCACCAGCGATTCGGCTTCGATGAAGCTCGATTACCGGCCGTTCGACGGGCTCACCCTCACCGGCAACTACCAATACTCGACCTACGACTCGTCGGACACCGATCGCCGCATGCAATTCCGCATCCAGCGCCCGATCGACTGGAGTTCCGACTACGTCTATTCGCAGCCCTACATGACGAGCGATCAGTCGGTCAACGGCAGCTCCTACAATCCGGGCAACTCCGTCAGCCAGGACATCACCTCGCGCGACAAGAGCGGCGAAACTCACAGCGGTTATCTCAAGGCGATCTACCAAAAGGGCGGCTGGGACATCACTGCGCTTGGCTCTCAATCCCGTTCCCGCGCCTCGTTCCACGACTTCGAAAACGGCCACTTCTCCGGCGTCGACGTCAGCATGTCCGTCGGCACGCTCAAGTTCGATGACATCGACAACGGGGTGCCCGGCAAGATTTCGGTTTACGACCGTTCCGGCCTCGAACTGAACGAAATCGATTTCACCAAACTCGAAAACTGGGGCAATCCCACGATTCAGGGCAAACGCGGCAACGCCGAGTCCGAAGACGAGAACGAGCTCTACCAACTCGACGTGCGTCGCGAGCTCGACTTCATCCCCACCGACGTGGTCCGCCTCGCGCTCAAGGCCGGTTATCGCTACGAGGAAGACACCAAAACCAAGTGGGGCCTCGGCACCGGCTATCGTGAGACCTATGTCGGTCCGAACATCTCCTCAGGAGAAATCCTCGACGACACTTACTCCGGCACCTCCTCCGGCTGGGGATTCGCCCCTCAGGAATTTGTGAGCACCTACAAGCTCTATGATATCTGGAAGGCCAATCCCGAATACTTCGAAGAAACCGAAAACGACGCGAAAGAAAACTATTGGTCGAGCATCGGCCAAAACAAGGCGCTCTTCGAAACCAACGAAGCCTGGTATGCCCAGATCGAGGGCACGACCCTGAACGACCGCCTGCACTTTGTGGCCGGTCTCCGCGACGAGACCACCAAACGCCATGGCTACGGCCCGCAGGGCGACGGTAAGTGGAACTATATCAAGAACGAGGATGGCACCCTCTACCGCAATGAAGCTCTCCTCGGCGGCGTCGGCACGGTCCGTCTCGATCAGGCCAATTCCCCGCTGTTTGCCCAAAACGATACTGGTGCCGCCCTGCGCTCCGATCTCGATTCCAAGGGGATCACCTACCCGTCGGCCGTTGTCGGAGGCAATACCCTCGAACGCGCCATGCTCGAACGCAAAACCAGCGCGTTCAGCGGTGTTTCCGAAGGCGATCCGAACTACTCGATCAGCTTGGCTTACGACGTGACCAAGAAGCTGGTTGCCCGGCTCTCCTATTCCGTCACCTCAGGCCGGATCTCGATCGAAAACGCCACCATGGGCGTGCTGTCCGGCAATCAAAACGACTTCCGCATCACCGAAGACGATGAACTGATCGACAACGGCGACGGCACGTTTTCGAGCTCGGGCACCATCTCCATCGCCAACCCGAATCTGTTGCCCGAATCCTCCCAGAACTGGGATGTCGGCCTGACCTATTACACCGACTTCGGCGGCAAGATCGGCGCCTCCGGCTATATCAAGAAGATCGAAAACTTCACCGAAGAATTCATCACCACCTCCGGCGACCCGCTCTTCGACACCATCCTGTCCGACCTCGGCCTCGAACCCGACTCCTATCGTCTGTGGGAAATCAAGACGGCGGAAAACGGCACCGGCACCGGCGAAGCTTGGGGCTACGAACTCGAAGCTTCGCAGGACCTGCGCTTCCTCGAATTCCTGGGAGACACCGGCAAACGCATTCGTTTCTTCGCCAACTACTCCCACTCGGAGCGTCCGGAAAGCACCAGCCAGCCCAATCGCTTGAGCGCACAGCCGACCGCGTCGAACCTCGCCTCCGGCGGCATCCTCTACAACGGCGATCGCCTGAGCCTGACCATCCGAGCCAACTGGCGCGACTATGTCTTCAACGGCGACAAGGTGGCCTTTACCCATACCGACGGCACCACCGTTGGCATCGGCGAGTTCGTCCCGGCCACGCTCAAGGTCGACGTCTCCGCCAGCTATCGCATCACCGAAAACACCAGCGTCTATGTCAGCGCCCGCAACGTCCTCGAAGAAGGCAACGACAAGCAGCGCTACGACGCTCTCGGCATCTACCCGGCCTACGCCCGCTGGGACGACTACCGCGACACCGGCGTGCAGATCACCTTCGGCGTGAACGGTCGGTTCTAAAACCCGGAACCCCTCCGCCTCACTCCTGTATTCATTCCAGCCCGATCCCTTCCCCCGGGATCGGGCTTTTTATTTCCACCCTCAAGAGCCACCCATGCACGCCTTCTCCCTTTTCCGCCACCGCCACATCGCGCGCCGCCTCTGCCTCCTCGGCCTTCTCGCCAGCGCCACCCTTGCCCCGCTCGCGCACGCCGGCGCCACTCCGCCGCCGCCCGCCGAGGCGTTGATCAAACGCTCCGCCAAAATCGTCGACGGACTGCACCTCGATGACACCGCTCAGGCTGAACGCGTGACCTACATCATCGCCCGCAATTACGAAGCGCTCTCGCTCGTTCACGACCATCGCGACGCCGGGCTCGCCCTCAGCAAGGACATTCCCAACGAAGCGGAACGTCAGCAACGCACCCGCGCCATCGCCGACACCGCCACCGCCCGCATGGCCGATCAA
>CBINJL010000275.1:0-5084 GCA_966250925.1 uncultured Opitutus sp.
AGGTCGCGGAAGTGGCCAACGACAATTGGGCAGGCAATGCGAGGATCGGCGCCGCGGCGAAAACCGTGGGCGCCTTCGACATCGCCAGCGACGGTGCCGACGCCGCGCTGGTAACGCGCCTGCCGCCGGGCGCCTACACCGCCCGCGTCACCGCCCCGACCGGCACCGGCGGGATCGTGTTGGTGGAAGTCTACCTCCTGCCGGAAGAGTAAGTTAAAATCGTTCTCGTTCTCTTACTCATTCTCGTTCTCTCCCTTCCGGATTTGCCTCTCCAACGTAGTGCGGCGCTTCCGCCCGTGCCTGTTGTTTTTTGCCCTCCGGCTGCGATCCCGGGATCGCAGATTCCCTGCACGAGAATGAGAACGAGTAAGAGAACGAGAACGATGGCCCAAAAAAAAACGGCCGCCCCGTTCTGAGGGCGGCCGTGAAGTTTGCTAGTTTGTAGGTCGAGTAGTCTCGAATCAGATGGCGGACTCGCCGCGCTCGTCGGTGCGGATACGCACCGCTTCTTCGAGCGCCACGACGAACACCTTGCCGTCGCCGATCTTGCCGGTCTTGGCGGCGCCGACAATGGTGTCGACGGCCTTACCGACCACGTCGTCGGCGACGACGATCTCGATCTTCACCTTGGGGAGGAAGTCGACGGTGTATTCACTGCCGCGGTAGATTTCGGTGTGACCTTTTTGACGACCGAAGCCTTTGACCTCGGTCACGGTCATACCCTCGACGCCGATCTCGGAAAGAGCTTCCTTAACTTCTTCCAGTTTGAACGGCTTGATGATGGCGATGATGAGTTTCATGCGATAAATATTGGAGGGTTCGAATGTTTTGTAGGTTCCCCGCGGCCTCGGCGCAAGTCTCAGACCTGCGCCGATTTTGCGGGATGTTCATCAGCCCTTGTGCGCCGGAGTGAAGTCCGGGTAAGCCTCGGCGCCGTGTTCGCCGAGGTCGAGACCTTCGGCTTCTTCTTCGGCGCTGACGCGCAGACCGAGGGTCGCCTTGACCGCGAAGGCCAGGATAAAGGAGACGACGAACGCGAAGGCCGAAACCGACAGCGCGCCGATCAACTGGATGCCGAAGGGCGCCGCATCCGAGAAGATGGCAACCGCCACCGTGCCCCAGATACCGCAGACGCCGTGCACCGAGATGGCGCCAACCGGGTCGTCGATTTTGATCTTGTCGAAGAAGATGATGGCGAAGACCACCAGGGCGCCGGCAACCAGACCGATCCAGAGCGATCCACCGATGGAAACGGAGTCCGCACCGGCGGTGATGCCCACGAGGCCGGCGAGCACACCGTTGAGGCCCATGGAGAGGTCGGGCTTCTTGAGCAGCATCCAGGAGATGAGCATGGAGGCGACGGCACCCATGGCGGCGGCGAGGGTCGTGGTCACGAAGACGTAGGACACGCCCCGCGGATCGGCGCTGAGGACGGAACCGCCGTTGAAGCCATACCAGCCAAGCCAGAGGAGGAACACGCCGATCGCGGCGAGCGGCATGGAGTGGCCGAGGATCGGCTTCACCTTGCCCCCGGCGAGATACTTGCCGTTGCGCGGACCGAGCACGATCACCGCGGCGAGGGCCGCGAAGCCACCGAAGGCATGCACCAGCGTCGACCCGGCGAAGTCGTAGAAGCCCTTCTCGGAGAGCCAGCCGCCGCCCCACTGCCAGGAACCGGTGATCGGGTAAATGAAGGTCACCAACAGCGTGGCGTAGATCATGAAGCCGCCCAACTTGACGCGCTCGGCGACCGCACCGGAGACGATGGTCGCGGCGGTGGCGGCGAACATGGCCTGGAAGATGAAGTCGGTCCACCAAGTGTAGTTGTTGTAGGCGTCGGTCACCATCGTGACGTCCGCGTTATCGACCGCGAACCAGGAGCCGGTGGCGAAAAAGCCGTTGAAGTCGCCCGGATACATGGCGTTGAAGCCGTAGAAGGCGTAGCCGATGATGCCGATGGCGACGATGAACAGATTCTTGAAGAGGATGTTCACCGTGTTCTTCGACTGGCAAAGCCCGGTCTCCACACAGGAGAAGCCCAGGTGCATGATGAACACGAGAGCGGCCGAGATGAGCAGCCAGAGATTGTTGACCGTGAACAGCGCGAATCCGGCCGACTCCGTGAAAGCCTCATAGGACTCGTAGGGCGGCGGTTCATCTTGACCGAAGAGTGGCGAGAGCGCGGCCAGCACAGCGAAGATGCCTGCCATCTTCAGCCAGCTGGTCATTTGCTGGGACCGTAGCTTCATATTTTTTTGGGTATCGAGTAGTGGTTGTAGACGTTGCGGCAGCTCGCCATAGGGCAGCTCCCGGAGGCAAAAAGCAGGGGTTATGCCAACGCCCGGGCTTTTCTGAAAATCTTTCATACCTCCTCATGTTACCTCACTTGGACACGAAAAAACCGGAGCCCGCGGGCTCCGGTCGTGCGCAAATTTGGTGGTTAAAATGAGCCTTATTCAGCTTCCGGCACCACGGTTTGGATGTGCAATTCCTTCAACTGGCGGGCCGTAACCGGCGTCGGGCTCTGAGCCATGAGATCCTGACCGCGCTGGGTCTTGGGGAAGGCAATGACGTCGCGGATGCTGGTCGTGCCGCAGAGCAGCGCACACATGCGGTCGAGGCCGAAGGCGATGCCGCCGTGAGGCGGGGCACCGTATTCGAAGGCCTTGAGCATGTAGCCAAAACGGCTCTGCACGACATCGGCCGGGATCTTGAGCACGTCCTCAAACACCTTTTTCTGCAGAGCCGGCTGGTGGATACGAATCGAACCGCCGCCGAGCTCCATACCGTTGAGCACGAGGTCGTAGTGCTGGCCGCGCACGGCCTTCGGGTCGGTGTCGAGCAACGCCACGTCCTCCGGCACCGGCGAGGTGAACGGATGGTGGGTGGCCACGAAACGCCCCTGCTCCTCGTCGTAGGACATGAGTGGGAAGTCGATGACCCAGAGGAATTTCCAGTCGTCGGCCCGCAGGGTGAGCTTGCCGCGCTTCTGCAGCAGGGCCGCGCTGTCGAGGCGCACGCGACCGAGGATGGTGCAGGCGCGCTCCCAGTCGGCGGCGGCGAAAAACACAATGTCGCCGTCCTCGATGCCGAGTTTTTCGGTCAAGGCCGCCTTTTCGGCATCCGAGAAGAATTTGACGATGGGCGACTTCCATTCGCCGCCTTCGACCTTGATGAAGGCGAGGCCCTTGGCGCCGAGGGACTTGGCCGTGTCTTCCAGCGTCTTGAGTTCGCCCTGGGTGATGTCGGCGAGGCCCTTGGCGTTGATCGCCTTGATCGCGCCACCACCCTGCACCGTGCTGGCGAAGACCTTAAAGGCGGATTCGCGGAAGGTTTCGGAGAAGTCGACCAGTTCCAGTCCGAAACGCAGGTCGGGCTTGTCGACGCCGAAGCGGTTCATCGCTTCGTGGAACGACATGCGCGGGATGGCGCCGGGCAGCTCGTAGTTGGCCGCTTCCTTCCAGACCTTGCGCACCATGCCTTCGAACAGCGCATAAATGTCCTCGCGATCGACAAAGGAGGCCTCGACGTCGACCTGGGTAAACTCCATCTGGCGGTCGGCACGTAGGTCTTCGTCGCGGAAGCAGCGGGCGATCTGGAAGTAACGCTCCACGCCGGCGACCATCAGGATCTGCTTGTATTGCTGGGGCGACTGCGAGAGCGCGTAGAACTCGCCCGGGTGAATGCGCGACGGCACGAGATACTCGCGCGCGCCTTCGGGGGTGCTTTTGAAGAGAAACGGCGTCTCGACCTCGATGAATTCCTGGCTGTCGAAGTAGTCGCGGATCGCCTTGGTCACCTTGTGGCGCATGGCGAGGTTGCGACGCATGCGCGGGCGGCGCAGGTCGAGGTAACGGTAGGTCAGGCGCAGGTCTTCGTTGACCTTGTCGCCGCCGGCGTCGTCGAGCGGAAACGGAGGCGTGGCGGAGAGGTTGTGAATCTCCAATTCGGAGGCCACGACTTCGATCTGACCGGTGGGCAGACTCGCGTTTTCGGTGCCGGCGGGACGGCGCGAAACGCGGCCCGAAATGCGGATGACCGACTCGTCCTTGAGGTGCTTCAACTGCTCGGCGAGCTGCGCATTGTCATGCGGCTCCAGCTTGATCTGCGTGATGCCTTTGCGGTCACGCAGGTCGACGAAGATGATGCCGCCCTGGTCGCGGATCGTATCCACCCAGCCCACGAGCGTGGCGGAGGTGTCGATGTCGGCGCTGCTGAGCTGGGCACAATGGTGGGTGTGCTTCATGGTCGAAAATCGGGGACGAAAGGGAGCGACCTAAGCCCACCCGCCGCCCGCGGGGCAAATCAATAATGGGTGAGGAAAAGGGATGCCGTCCGGTCCACCCTGAAGTAGCGGGAGCTTCCAGCTCCCGTCTCTGCGGCGATCCTGAGCGGCAAAAGCGGGAGCTGGAAGCTTCCGCTACTTTGGCGAACGCGGTTCAGCGGGCGATCAGCGACTCGCCGGTCATTTCGACCGGCTTGGGCAGGCCCATCAGGTCGAGCACGGTCGGGGCGATGTCGGCCAACCGGCCGCCGTCGCGCATGCGGGTGCCGTCCTTGCTGAAGCCTTCGCCCACGACGAAGAGTTCAACGAGATTGAGCGTGTGCGCGGTGTGGGGACCGTTGGTGTCGGGATTCCACATCTGCTCGCAGTTGCCGTGGTCGGCCGTGACGACCGCCTTGCCGCCGACCGAGGCCAGCGCTTCGAGCAATTCATTCACGCCCCGATCGGTCGCTTCGACCGCCTTGACCACGGCCTCGAGGTTGCCGGTGTGACCGACCATGTCGGGGTTGGCAAAATTGACCACGATCAGACCGTAGTCGCCGGAGAGGATGGCCTGCTTCGCCGCGGCCGTCACCTCGCCCGCCGACATTTCCGGCTGCTGATCGTAGGTCGGCACCTTGGGGCTGGCCGGGCAGGCGCGGTCTTCGCCGGGAAAGGGGTCACCGCGGTAGTTGTTGAAGAAGAACGTGACGTGCGGGTTCTTCTCGGTCTCGGCGCAGCGGAACTGCTTGATCCCGGCCTCGGACACGACCTGGCCGAGGATATTTTTCAACTTCTCCGGCTTGGGCGACACGATGTG
>CBINJL010000276.1:0-5074 GCA_966250925.1 uncultured Opitutus sp.
CACGTCGACGCGGGGGCCCCGCTCCCGGGTCCCGCCATCGATCAGGGCCACGGCGCCGGGGAAACCTTGGGCGAGGACGACATTCTGGCTGGATTCGCGGTCGAGGTTTTCGCGGTCGAAACGGGCGCCGAGATTGAAGGTCCAGCGGTCGTTGGGCTGCCAGTCGCCGTTGAGGAAGAAGGCGGTGTTTTCGATCGCGATGTCGCCGTTCTGCTGCAGGTCGAGCAAGGCAAACGACGGCGAAGGCAGACCGAACACCTGATCCAGCGGCGACGGAATCACGTAGTAAAACGGACCGCTCGACCAGAACTGGCGCGAGCTGTCGGCGTAGTAGAGTCCGGCGAGGGCGCGCCAGGTTTCACCCTTGGCGAGCAGGCGAATTTCCTGGGTGAGGGAATCGTTGTCGTAGCCGTAACCGTAGAGCAGTTCCTCGGTCGCGTTGCGATCGCCGTCGTAGAGCGAATCGAGGAGGAAGTCGCTCCAGCCGGTGGTGGCGGTCAACAGCCAGCCGTTGCCAAATTCCTGGTTGATTTCGAGCGAGCCGGTGCGGCTGCGGGTGTCGAAATTGTTGCGGGTGTTTTCGTAGGCGAGGCGGTCGTAAAGATCATCGACGGTGGCGCCGTAGGCGTAGGCGCGGTCGCCGTTCTGACTTTCGGTGTGGGCGTAGGAAAGGAGGGCGGAAAAGCCCTGCCACTTGGCGGGTTGGAGCAGCAGTTTGCCGCGCAACGTGGTGGTGTCGGTGCGCTGCCAATCGTCTTCGCCGCGGGTGACGTTGGTGAGAAAACCGTCGCTGGCGCGGTCGTCGACCGCGATGCGAAACGCCAGCGCATCGGGCACCAGCGGACCGCTCGCGGCGAAGGCGACCTGGCGGGTGGCGTAGTCGCCGTAGGTGGCGCGAAAGGCGCCGTCCCAGTGGAACGTCGGGTTCTTGGTGCGGGCGATGACGGCGCCGGCGAGCGAGTTGCGGCCCTGGGTGGTGGACTGCGGGCCGCGCAGGATCTCGACCTGTTCGACGTCCCAGATCGACACGCCGTCGAAGCCCAGCATCTGACCGTCGACGGTGGCGCCATCGACCAGCACGGTGGCCATGTCGCTGCCTTCGGAAAAGGTGAAGCCGGTGTTGGGAATGCCGCGGATGGTGAACCCGGTGGCGTTGGCGTAGGTGTTGGCCGTGCGCAGGAAGACGTCGGAAAGCTCGGTGTCGGTGGTCTGCTCCAGTTCGGCGCCGCGCACGGCAGCTACGCTGATCTGGGTTTCCTGGGCGGTGCGGCCGAGTTTTTCGCCGGTCACTTCGAAGGATTCGAGGGTGATGACGTCGGTCGAGTTCGACGCGGCGTTGGAAGTGCCGGTGGGCAACACGGTTTGCGCTCCGCAAAGCGAAACGAGAGACAAGGCGCCGAAAGTGCGCAGGAGTCGAATGGTCATGGCTGGGTCAGTCGAGGTGGATGGAAAATTGAAATTGGGGATCGGGACTCAGTCTCAATTTGAAGGCGTAAAAAGGTGAGTTGAGCAGGATGGATCGGGACGCCGGTCAGGCGCGGGCGGGCGACGGACGGCGTCGACGGCGTTGGAACCAGATCATGGCGCCGCTCAACGTGAGCAGGCCGGGCGCGAGGCCGGCGAGGCACCAGAAGAATTTGGACACGAGGCCGCCGAAGTCGCCGAAGTGGAGCGGTTCGAAGGCGTCGACGATGCGCGCCCAGAGTCCGGCGGTGCGCAGGTCCTTGCTGTATTTGATTTCCAATGACGCGGCGTCGAACCAGAGCGAGCTGCCGTAGCGGCTGCGGAAGGGATGATTCTCCGGCGTCTGGCCGAAGACGTAGAACTGTTTATCCTCGGCGGTGGGCAGGTAAACGTAGTTGAAGGCGTAGCCCGGCCAGGTGGTTTCGGCGATCGCGGGCAGTTCGTCGAGCCGATCAAGGCGGCCTTCGTAGGTGGTCCAGACTTCGGCTTCCTCGTGGTCGTGGCTCCACTCCTCGACGAGGTGCGCGATGTTCCAATACGCGCCGGTGAAGCCGAGCAGGAGGTTGAATGGCAGCGAGGCGATGCCGACGGCCTTGTGCAGATCGGAACTGAAGAGGCGCCAACTCTGACGCCAGCGCAGGCGGAAAACGGTTTTGAAAAACGCCCGGTGCAGGTAGAGGCCGGACAGGCTCAGGAAGATGAAGACGATGGCCAGCAGCGCGGTGATCGCGAGGCCGACGTGATCGGCGAAGAACGTGTAGTGCAGATCGATGAACCAGCCGTAGAGCGTGTCATGCATCGCAACGGGCGGGCCGGAGGCTTTGCCGGTGGCGGGATCGACGAACAGAATATGCCAGTCGTTGGAGTCGGCGTGGGGCGTGACATACACTGCGTCGCGGCGTTCGTCGCCGTGGTAGAGCAACCAGCCGCGGACCCAGAAATCGGGATTCGCCTGTTCGACGCCCGCGATCATGCCGGACAACGGCAGACGCGGGGCGTCGAGGGGCGACGTGCGCAGGACAACTTCCGGTTTGGTGGCGCGGGCGATGTCGTGATGAAACACCAGCACGCTGCCGGTCAGACCGATGAGGACGAGTCCGAGCCCGGCGAAGAGGCCGAGCCAGGAGTGAAGTTGCCAGATACGCTTACGCATGAACGAAGACCGCGAAGGGGTCAGGAGTGTCTTTCCCAAAAATCATTCTCGTTCTCTTACTCGTTCTCGTTCTCCCGCCGCAGGCGGAATGATCGAGGGAGTCGGTTTGAGAACGAGAACGAGAATGAGAACGAGTCGGAGAAACGAGTAGGATTATGAGGAGGCGAAGGAGGGCCTCAGAGTTTGTATTCGAAGGCGACGGAGAACTGGCGCGGGGCGCCGTAGATGGCGCCGAACTGGACGGTGCGCAGGTATTTCTCGTCGGTGATATTGTCGATGTTGAGGCGCACGGTGGCGCGCGGGTTCAACGTGTAGGCGGCGAAGACGTTGACGAGCAGGTAGGAGTCCTGTTCGGCACCGCCGATTTTTTCGATGTCGGACTGCCAGCGCAGACCCGCGCCAAACTTGAGCTGGGGCAGGGCCGGGAGGCGGGTGTCGGCGCGCAGGCTCACGATGGTGCGGGGAATCCACTCGTAGATGTCGTTCCCGTCGGGACCGGTGAGATCCATGTAGGTGAAGCCGGCGGTCAGGTTGGTGTATTCGCCGATGCGGCCGGTAGCCTCGAGTTCGAAGCCGCGCGATTTCACGTCCTTGGGTTCGTAGTAGGACTGCTGGGCGACCGGATCGAAACCGGCTTCCGTGGCCAGACCCTTTTGCTGGGCGTCGAACCAGGCGGCGGTGGTGAGGAGGCGGCGGTTCAGCCATTCGGCCTTGAGCCCGACCTCGAAGTTGACGCCCTTCATCGGCGCGAGGAAGGCGCCGTTGATGTCGCGCTGGTCCTGCGCCTGGAAGATGTCGGAGTAGGACGCGTAGGCGAGGATGTTGTCGGTGAGGTCGTAGGTGAGGCCGGCGTAGGGGCTGACTTTCTCAGTGGTCTCGTTGTCGAGGTTGACGCCGCCGCCGTAGATCGAGGTGCCGTCGCGTTCGAGCTTGATGGCGTTGAGACCGGCGATGGCCTTGAGGTCATCGGTCAAGGCGAGGCGGGTGGCGGCGTAGAAGCGGAGGAGCGACTGATCGCCGTCGTTGCCGACGCTGGTCGCGCCCCAGACCGGCTCAGCGTAGACGTCGCCGGCATAAGGGAAGGCCGGCAGGACGGAGCTGGGCGCGCTGACGATGGCGTAGGTTTCGGAATAGGTGTCCTGGCGGGAGGCGCTGAGGCCGGCGATGACCTCGTGGCGGCGGTCGAAGGCGTCGAAGTGGCCGGTGAGATTGGCGTCGATGATGTCGGCGCGGGATTCGGAATCACTGCGGTAGGGCCAGCCGACGAGTCCGGTGTAATCGTCGTTGAGCGTGCCGGTGAGCGAGTAGGCATAGAAGAGTTTCACCGCCTCATCGCCGGTGCGGTGGTTGTAGGTGAGCTTGGCTTCCCAATCGTCCGAGAAGGTGTGGGCATACTCGACGAAGGCGTTGGCGGAGCTCAGTTCCCAGCGGGTCCAGTCCTGCGAAGGCGAGGCGGAGACGTCGAACTCGGCCTGGGTGCCGTTGGCGAGCATGAGGGTCAACGAGCCCCACATGGGCGAGCGTTGCAGGGACTCGGTATAGCTGAAACCCGCGGTGAGCACGCCGGCCGCGCCGATCTGTCCCTCGACCACACCGTAGAGGGAGGTGCGGCGATCCTGCAGCGCGCGCAGGTAGGAGTCGGTGTCTTCGTGGGCGACGACGAAGCGGGCGGCCCAGGAGCCGGAGTCGGTGAGGACTTTGTTGTAGTCGAAGGCGCCGCGAATCAGGTCGTTTGAGCCGGCACGGACGAGGATCTCACCGCCGTCGTGGTTGGTCGGGCGTTTGCGCACGTAGTTGATGGTGCCGGAAGCGTTGCCCACGCCGGTGAGGAGGCCGTTGGCGCCGCGAATCAATTCGATGCGGTCGAACAGGGTGGTGTCCTGCTGGCCGACAACGAGGCCCCAGTCGTTGGTCATGCCCAGGCCATCGACCTGGGTCAGCATGATGTCGAAGCCGCGGGCGCTGTAGGACGTGCGGCTGGTTTCCCACGCGTCGACGGTGAGGCCGGTGCCGAGGCGGAGGGCATCGTTGGTGCCGGAGGCGGCGAAGTCGCGCATGGCTTCCTGGTCGATCGTGCTGATCGATTGCGGCGTCTCCTTGATGGTCAGCGGCAGATTGGTCGCGCCCTGGGAGGTGCGAAATTCGCGCTTGGCGGTGACGTCGAACTTCTCGAGCACCACCGGAGCTTCGGGCGCAGTCTGGCCGCGGGCGAAGACAGCGAAGGCGACGAGCGCCGCGCCGAAGCGAAGGAGGAGTTTAGGCTGAGGAACAGTGATGTGGTTCATCATAGCGGTTGAGAAAAAGGATTGAGAGGAGCGGGAGCGGTTGAGCTGGGGGAGGAGTCGCGGAAAAATCCGGAATGGGACTCAGTCTCAAAATAATTGCGAAAGAAGGTGAAAATCGGTGTTGGGCGGGCGGCGTGGTTCAGGCGAGACGCGCGTCGAAGGCGGTGGTGCG
>CBINJL010000277.1:0-5073 GCA_966250925.1 uncultured Opitutus sp.
ATTTTGTGCACGCCGCGCCGGAGCGCGGGCTCGGATTCGCGGGCGAGTTGCCGCAGCATGTCGTCCTATGCCTCCGCGTCGAGCGTGGTGAAGTCCGCGCCGTGGTGCGATGGCGCCACTGACGCTCAGTGCTGCACCGGATAGAGGATCAGGTTGCGGTAATCGATGTCGGTGTGATCGCCCTGCAGCAGGATCGGCCCCGGCAGGGATTCATCGCTGGTGAGTGCGCCGCCGGTGCAGCCGAGCACAGGGGCATTGTCGATGATGGTGACGCCGTTGAGAATGACGGTGAGGTGGCGCTGCACCAGCGTGATGTCGAGAGTCTGCCATTCGCTGATCGGTTTTTCGGCGGCGACGGCGGGAGTGATGCGACTGTAGAGTGCGCCCATGTTGTGGGCGTCGAGCGGCTGGCCGAAGTTCTCCCGCACCTGCACCTCATAGATCCCGCGCAGGTAGATGCCGCTATTGCTCTCGGGCAGGGTGCGCACCTCCGCGGTGAGGCGGAAGTCCTCGAACGTCGCGTCGGTGCGGAGGTTGCCCCAACGCCCGGAGCGGGACTTGTCGACGCGGTTGCGCAGCACGCCGTCGTGCAGCGACCAGCCGTTGTTGGCGTCGGCGGGAAGCAGTTGCCAGGATGCCAGGTTGTCGTCGCGAAGCAGTGGGATGCCGTCGCCGAAAACGATCCGGCGCAGATCCGGGGCGGGCGGGAGCTCGGCGATGCGCGTGCCGGAGAAGCTGCGTTCCGGGCTGGCGGAGCCGTCGGGCTGCAGTTGATGCACGGCCAACTCCAGCCGATCGCCGTGGCGGGTGGCGCGGAAGCGTTGCACGGTCTCGCGATCGTTGGCCTTGAACGGCCGCGAAAAGTGCAGCACGCCGTCTGTCTCGGTCACTTCCTGCACCGGCAGCACGCTGCCGGAGGCCCAGAGCAGCGAGGCTTGCAGCTGCCCGTCCGCTTCTGCGACACCGAGCCAACCGGCGCGACCGTTGGGTAACGTGAGCGCCCAGCGACCGACAAAGGAAGAGGCGGCGTTTGCACCTGCCGAGACGGCGACCAGGATGGCGGCCAGAAACAACGAACGGAATTTGCACGACATGACGGAGCAGAGACGGGACGGTGATGGTTGAGCGAATCGACAGGATGGCGGCGCGAAGGCGGGGGCCGAGTGCGCTTTCCGGTCATTTTCGCAGGCAGCGTGTCCGTGATGCCGCGCCGACGTGTCATGGCAATGGTTGAAAATTTTCAGCCTGCACGATCCAGGTGCCGTCCTTGGGGATGCCGGGGTGTTCGACCTCGCAGCCTTGCCAGCCTGCGACCATCAGCGCGACGGCGGAGAGAAACGATCCGTTGGCCGGCAGATATACCGCGATCTCGGTGCGGCCGGGCGCGGCGGCCTGGCGCACGCGATCGCTGCCTTGCGGACAATGGCCGTTGGGCGCGTAACGGTTGTTGGGACCGTCGCGAAGCAGCACTTCCATCGCGTCCTGTGGCCGATGCAAACGGGCCGCCGTCATCGCGATCATGGGATAATCCCAGCCCCAGATTTTTGCCTCCCAATCCCACTCGGCCAGCACGGCGTCGAGCGTGCGATTCATGGTGTCGCGGTCGATGTCGGGCCCGCCGGGCAGGAAGCCGAGCGGCATCAGCATCTGCGGATGATCGTGGCGGCTGTCGATGTTGGTCCAGGTATCGGGATGCGATTCGAGCGCGACGTATTTGCCGTCGTCTTGTGGAATCGGCGGCAGGTGGGCGAGGCGGTGATCCCAGTCGGCGTCGCGTTCCAAACCGGCGCGTTCGCGCCAGTCCTGCGCGACCTCCAGTGCCCAGCGCCAGTAGGCGAGTTCGAAGGATGGATTCTGGCTCGTCGCCTGATCATGGATTTCCTGCGCGATCCACAGCGGCGGGCCGAGCACGTAGCTGCCGCGGGCGTCGTCCCATTGGAGCAACGTTGCCATGCACGCGGCGGTGTCCTGCACCAGTTCGGCGTAACGTTGCGCGATGCGCGTCGTCTCGGCGTCGGAGCCGGCAGCCTGCCGCCGCAGCAACTCGGCCAGGTAGATGGGGTGCGGCTGGTTCCACATAATCATGGGATTGCCGCCCGGGCTTTCGCGCATTTCCGGTCCAGTCATCTTGGCCCAACGGGCGCCGGCGAGGCGGCGGCTGGCGGCGAGTTCGCGCGCAGCCGGCAATTGATCGAGAAACCAGGTCAGATTGGTTTCCGCCAGCCCCGGCCGATTCCACAGCACGAAATGCGCGGTGTGCCACCAGACCATTTCGGTGTGGTGTTTGCCATACCACGTGTTGCAGGTGAGTCCGCTCTCCTGCGGCGGGATCTCGGCCACGCCCTGCACGGCGGTGAGGTATTGGGAAAGCACAATGCGACGTTCCAGTTTCTCAGCCAGCGGATTGGTGCTGCCGGTGAAATCAACCGCGGCCCCGTTTTGCCAAAACGATTTCCACTGTGCCGCGCTGGCCGTGCGGACGTCGCCTGTCGTGGGTAGTGGAGATTCGGATACTTCGGCGGAAAAGCGCAGGCAGGCTGCAAGGGTTTTCGCGCCGTCGCCTTTCAGGTAAAAGGTGTGCGGCACGGTGTCGGCGGTGGAAAACGCCGCATCGCTGGCGACCACATAACGCGTGCCGAGGATTTCGCGGGTGATGGTATGATCGTCGACGAGTTCCGAAGTATGCGACTCCGGCTGGCTCCAGTCGAAGGCCGGGGTGTTTTTCACTTTCGGATCATGACCACGCGGAAAACGCAGACGGAGACGAAGCGCACCGGAAGCGACGAGCGCCGATTCGATCTCGACGGCAATGGTATCGGAATCCGGGGCGCAGGCGGTGCGCACGACGACCGTCTCACCACCGAGGGTGAAGCGGCTGGTCAGAATGCCGGTCCAGAGATCGAGTTTTTGATCGATGTTGCGCACGTCGTCCGGGATGAACGCGGAGCCGTCCGGTTTTTGCCAGTCGAGCGCGAGTTGCCCGAGCGGATGCAGCCGCGGATTGCGCCGCAACCATTCCGCGGCGGGTGCCTGCATGTTGCTCGGCAACGCGATGGTGGTGCCGTCGGGCTGGACATAGTCTGTCGACGCATCGGCCAGAGTGTAGTTTTCCGGATTGTCCTCGGTCACCCAGCACCAGCGGCCGAGCGTCTCAAGCGGAATGCCCTTGGCGTAATAGTGATCGCCGAAGGTCTGCAGGCCGGTGACATCGGCGGTGAAGGCGAAACCGCCATTGCCGACGGTGAGCGGTGCCCACGGATCGATTTCAGTGACCGCCGGATTATGGCGAGAGACGAGAGCCTGACGGTCGATCGGAGCCGCGGCGAACGCGCTGACGGCAACGAACAGGGCGGCGAAAACAAACAACGGGGATTTCATGGGGTGTCGGGTTGTCCGGAAGTGCGCAAAGTGTGGAGACCGGTGACGTCGCGCAATTGCCAAGCGTCGGTTCCGCCGTCGGCCGGCAGCAGCCGCACGTCGCGGAAACGCGCGCCGTCCGCGCCTTCGAGATGCACGGCGGGACGCGCGTCGGGTGCGACGGTGCGCAGTTCGATGTCACGTAGTTGAAGATTCGATACGTGGCGGGCGAACAGGCCCCAGGAAGGCATCACGCCGAAGACGTCGGGATCGGGGTAGGCGCGTTCCAGTCCCGGCACCTCGCGTGCCGCCTGCTCGGCGGTGCCGCCACCGGCAAAGTGAAACTGCAGGTTGGACAGCACCACATCCTCGATCGGATGGCCGGGCAGGCCGGCGATGAGGATGCCGTGGTCGGGCGCGATGTTGTGGGCGACGATGTTTTCGATCAGGATGCGGCGCACGCTGCCGGGCGCCCTGGCCTCGGGATTGCGCAGGCGGGCGCCGAGGCGGATGAAGATCGGGGCGTTCTGCACGTCGCGCATGGTGATGTTGCTGATGGCCACGTCTTCGAGCACGCCGCCGTCGACTTGTTCGAGCGCGATGCCGCGGGAGTAGTCGAACACGCAGTTGGAAATGGTGATGTTGCGAAAGCCGCCGCCGGCTTCGGTGCCGAACTTGATCCGTCCCATCACGCCGCCGAAGCGCTGGGTGGTGCGGCGGCGGGTGCCGTCAAGCAGCGTGCCCTCGTCGTAGCCGCTCACGAAACAGTTGGTGATGGTGACGTTTTCGCAGACCCGGGCGTAGCCCAGGCCGTGCGAGGATTTCAGGCAAATGGCATCATCCCAAGGGGCGTTGACGGAGGTGTTGGAGACCCGGACGTTGGAGCACGCGTCGATGTCGATGCCGTCGCGATTGGTATCGATGGTGAGATTGTCGATGGTGAAGTTGTCGACGCCGGTGGCGAGGATGGCGAAGTGTCCGCCGTGAAGCATGCGGAAGTCGCGCAGGATGACGTTGCGGCAGTTTTTGAGGGCGATGGCCTTGTTGCCCACGCCGGCGGCGAGGGTGTCGCGGGCGTTGGGATAATTGAATGGCCCTGGCGTGAGATCGGGGCGCGGCGGGATGTCGAACGTGCCATCGGCTTTGAGGACATCGGGCAACTCGCCGTCATCGGTCGGCGGCGGTGGCGCGCCGACCGGAAGGGAAATGCGGCCGTTGCCGCGGGAGAGTCCGCGCCCGTAGATCAAACCCGGACCGGTGATGCTGATGTTTTCCAGGTCTTCGCCCCAGATCAGGCTGTTGCGCCAATGACTGTGTCCAAAATCCTGATACTGATTCCAGTCGTTTGGTTCGGGCGCATCGTAGCCACCGGATTCACCGGGCGCGGGCGGATCGGCGGCGATGAGGGTGGCGCCCGGACCGAGGTGCAGGGTGATGTTGCTGCGAAGACGAATAGTGTAGCTCAGGTAGTCGCCGGCGGGAAACTCCACCACACCGCCGCCGTTGGCGGCCGCGGCGTCGATGGCGGCGTTGATCGCCGGAGAATCGAGCGTGACGCCGTCGCCGGTCGCGCCGTGATCGCGCACGGAAAAACGGGCGGTGCCGGCGGTCGCGGTTGTGACACCAGCGATGATCAAGGACCGCAGGGGGACAAGCAGGCGGGGTGGGGGCATGGTACACGAAAGGAGGGGGCGGGGCGGCCATCCTGTGAGGGGT
>CBINJL010000278.1:0-5066 GCA_966250925.1 uncultured Opitutus sp.
CGAGGCATCGTATTGGTTCGACCACGACGACACCGAGCAGGTCACGTGGGACACCGAAAGCCTGGTCCACCATCGCCGCTATCCCGGCGACGGACTGGTGGCGCAGGATCGCCTGCATGCCGAGGCGGAGGCACGGCTCGAATTTCTGGAACGGTTGCTCGCCTGGCAAAAGGACGGCTACGCCATCCGCATCGTCACCGCGAAATCCGGTGAAGAACAACGCACCCGCGAAATCCTCGCCGAAGAGTCTGCCATCGCCGCGCTCAAGCCGGTGTTCGCCACCGGTGATCTCAACGAAGGTTTCCGCCTCACGTTTCGCGACGACGCCCGGCTCGACTGGCCCGATCTCGGCCGACGCATCCGCGGGGTCGCGGTGGTGTCGGAAACGGAGATCTTCGGCCGCGCCCGGCCGCGTCGCCCCAAGCCGATGCAACGCGCCCTCGTGCAGCGCGCGCAGATCGATCAGTTGCTCGACTTCGCCGATCTGGTCGAAGGCGACTTCGTGGTCCATCTCCAGCATGGCATCGCCCACTACCGCGGACTGACGAAAATCGAGACGCGCGACGGCACGCGCGAAGTCATTTCGCTGGAGTTCGACGACCACGTCACCCTGCACGTGCCGTTGCAGGAATCGCACCTGATCAGTCGCTACGTCGGCCTGAGCAAGTCACGGCCGCAGCTCGGTCGCATCGGCACGCAGCGTTGGGAAAAGGCGCGCAAGGCGGCGGAGCGTTCGACGGTCGATCTCGCCGCCGAACTGCTGCGCATCCAGGCCGCGCGCGACGCCGAACCGGGATTCGCCCATCCGCCCGACACCGCCTGGCAGCAGGAGTTCGAGGCGTCGTTTCCCTTCAAGGAAACACCCGATCAACTGCGCGCCATCGACGAGACCAAGCAGGATCTCGAACGCGGCCGACCGATGGATCGTCTGATTTGCGGCGACGTGGGTTTTGGCAAAACCGAGGTCGCGATCCGCGCCGCCTTCAAGGCCGTGCAGAGCGGCAAACAGGTCGCGTTGCTCATCCCCACCACCGTGCTCGCGCAACAGCACCTGAACACGTTTCGCGAACGCATGGCCGGTTATCCGATCGCGATTGAAATGGTGAGCCGCTTCCGCACCAAGAAGGAACAGACGTCGATTCTCGCCGCCACCGCCGCCGGCCAGGTCGACATCCTCATCGGCACGCACCGGCTGCTGCAAAAGGACGTCACGTTCAAGGACCTCGGTCTGGTCATCATCGACGAGGAGCAGCGTTTCGGCGTGAAGCACAAGGAACGCTTCAAGGCCATGCGCGCCTCCGTCGACGTGTTGTCAATGAGTGCGACGCCGATTCCGCGCACGCTCTACATGGCGCTGACCGGGGCGCGCGACATGAGCGTGATCGAAACCGCGCCGACCAATCGTCATCCGATCCAGACCATCGTCAAAACCTACGACGACAAGATCGTGGTCGAGGCGGTGCGGCGCGAAATCGCGCGCGGCGGGCAGGTGTTTTATCTGCACAATCGCATCCAGACGATCGAGATCGTGGCCGCGCATCTTGCCGCGCTCATGCCGGAAATCCGCATCGGCGTCGGCCACGGTCAGATGGACGAAAAGACGCTGGAGCGGCGCATGACCGACTTCGTTGCCGGCGATTACCAAATGCTGGTGTGCACGACCATCATCGAGAGCGGCCTCGATATCCCGAACTGCAACACGATCATCATCGAAGGTGCCGACCGTTTCGGGCTTTCACAACTTTATCAGCTCCGCGGCCGGGTCGGTCGCTTCAAGCACCAGGCCTACGCCTACCTGCTGCTGCACCGCCACACGCGACTGGTCGAGATCGCCCGCGAACGGTTGAACGCCATGCGCACGCACAACCAGCTCGGCGCCGGATTTCGCATCGCCATGCGCGACCTCGAACTGCGCGGCGCCGGCAACCTGCTCGGGTCCGAACAAAGCGGCCACATCGTCGGCGTCGGCTTCGAACTCTATTGCCAGCTCCTGCGCCAATCCGTCGCCCGCCTCAAGGGCGAGAAACAGGCGACGGCGATCCGCGCCACGGTGAAACTCGACTTCGTGTTTGTCGGCGACGGCTCGCCCGACACCCGTGACCGCGGCCGCCACGAGGACGGTTACACGACGTTGCGCGATGCCGAACAGGCGGCCAGCGGCGCGGTGGACGTCGCACCGATCCAGGCGCGATTGCCTGCCAACTACCTCGGTGAAACGCGTTTGCGCATCGATTTTTATCGGCGCCTCGCCATGGCCGGCACGCTCGCCGAACTCAAACAACTCGCCAACGACCTGCAGGATCGTTTCGGCAAATACGGCGACGAAGTTCGCGCCCTGTTGCTCATCACGGAGATACGCATCCGCGCGGAACATAAGGGCATCGTTTCGGTCGAGACAGACCGCACAAAACTGAAGTGTTTGCGGGCGAGCGGGCAACGGGACGACTGGGTCATGCATGGCACCCGGTTTCCAAGGTTGACCGCTCCCAAGCCCCTTCTACGTTTACGCGAAATAGCCACATTTCTCGATAATCTGCCGACTCCATGATGCATCTCCCCGCTACCCGAAACCGAGTCGGCCTGTTCGCCGCGATCGGTGTTCTGGCCCTCGTTACCCCTCTCGCCGCCCAATCCTCCGCCAACACGCCCGACGACGGTCTCAACCTGCGTTTTGCCAACGGCATCGCGGCGGTGGCCGAGGGTAAGATCATCACGGTGGACGACATCCGTCGCGAAATCGCGCCGATGGTCCCTGAGCTCCAGCGCACCTCGCGCAATGCCGACGAATTCAATCGCCGGCTGGAGGCGTTGCAGGACGACACCATTCAGGCCCTCGTTGATCGCGTCCTCATCGTGAAGGACTTTTACAGCGACGAAAAACGCCGCATCCCGGCCAGCTACGTCGACAACGCCGTCGATGTAAACATCATCAACGAATACGAGGGCGACCGCTCCAAGTTTCTGGCCTACCTCCGCGCCCGCGGCATGACCCAGCACGAGTATCGCAAAGAGGTCGAGGAAGACATCATTTACCAATACATGCGCGGCCAGAAGCGGAAATCCGCCACGGTCGTTTCGCCCGTGCAGGTGCAGACCTTCTACGATGAGAACAAGGAGGAGTTCTATCAGGAGGACTCCGTGCATCTGCGCCTCATCCAATTCAGCCGCAAGAATGGTCGCGGCGACACCGAGCTGACCCAGCTCGCCAATCAGGTGAAGGCCCGCCTCGACGCCGGCCATGAGTTTGCCGACATCGCCAAGGAAATGTCCGACGACTCCCGCGCTTCCCGCGGCGGCGACTGGGGCTGGCTCAACCGCTCGGGCCTGAAGCCGGAGTTCAGCGATCCGCTGTTTAAACTCGAAGCCGGCCAGGCCACTGATCCGATCATGCTGCCGGAAGGCTGCTACATTCTCTTCGCCGAGGATCGCAAATACGCCGGCATCCAGCCGATCAACGACGTCCGCGAACAGATCGAACGCGTGCTCATTTCGCGTGAGGCCCGCAAGGCCCAGGAACAGTGGCTGGAGCGCCTCCGCCGCAACAGCTACGTGAAGCTCTACTAAGCCGGCTCATCGTCGGCGGCACCACCCGCCGCTGACGCATCACTCCTCTCCACAAAAACGCCTTCCCGAGGGAAGGCGTTTTTGTTTGTGACCGTCGCACATCAACGACCGGCCCTTGCCCCACGTCTTTTATGCCGTGACTGGAATCAGCCTAAATTCCGTAGCTTAACCACAGAGCTCGCGGAGATTACCGAGTGAGATTCCGCCAAACCCACCTTATCTCGGATTCACCCGCGGGGTGAGCGCCTGCGGAGTTGTTGCTATTTTCTTACCGCCTTTCTTGGCGTGCTTTGCGTTCTCTGCGTTAGGACGTGTCTGGCAAGGCTGATTTCGACGCTCGCTCCAGACCAACGTGCGGGGTTCCCCGGCGACGCCCAAAACAAAAAAACGGCGCCCCGCGAACGGGACGCCGTTGAAACATTTTTTGGCGGATGAATTCCGAGGCGATTATTCCTTGCCGACAGCGTCGTCGAGGATGTCGCCCAGGTTCATCATGTCGCCGCTGCTGTCGCGGCTGAGCGCGTCGAACGTCGCGGTCTCGGCGGCCAGCTCGTCTTCCGAGTAGTTGGCGGCCTTGATCGAGAGGCCGAGGCGGCGCTCGTCGCGGTCGATCTTGATCACGCGGGCGGTGACCTGATCGCCGGCCTTGAGCACGTCCTTCACCTTCTCGACGCGTTCCTCGCTGATCTGCGAGATGTGCACGAGACCGTCGATGCCGTCCTTGAGCTCCACGAAGGCGCCGAAGGAAGTCAGCTTGGTGACGGTGCCGTTGACGACGTCGCCGATCTTGAAGTGGCCGTCGATGTCGGACCACGGATCGTCGGCGAGCTGCTTCATGCCGAGGCTGATGCGCTGCTGCTGAGCGTCGACATCGAGCACGATGGCGTCGACTTCGTCGCCCTTCTTGAGGACTTCCGACGGGTGGTTGACCTTGCGGGTCCAGCTCATGTCGGAGACGTGCACCATACCGTCGATGCCTTCCTCGAGTTCGATGAAGGCGCCGTAGGTGGTCATGTTGCGCACCTTGCCGTGGACGCGGGCGCCCACCGGGTAGTTGTGGCGGACCATGTCCCACGGATTCGGCTCGAGCTGACGCAGGCCGAGGGAGATCTTCTGCTCGTCCTTCTGGATGCCGAGGACAACCGCTTCCAATTCCTGACCGACCTTGAGCAGTTCGGAAGGCTTGGAGATGCGCTTGGTCCAGGACATCTCGGTGATGTGGACGAGACCTTCGACGCCCGGCTCGATCTCGATGAACGCGCCGTAGGGGACGAGGTTGACGACCTTGCCGTGGATCTTGGAACCGACCGGGAACTTCTTGTCGATTTCGTCCCAGGGGTTGTTGGTGGTCTGCTTGAGGCCGAGGGAGACACGCTCCTTCTCGCGGTTGACCTCGATGATCATGACCTCGATCTCCTCACCCTGACGGAGCATTTCGCTCGGGTGGGAGATGCGGCCCCAGCTCATGTCGGTGATGTGCAGCAGGCCGTCCATGCCGTCGA
>CBINJL010000279.1:0-5059 GCA_966250925.1 uncultured Opitutus sp.
TGTGCGATCCGGGCGACATCGTGCTGGTGGACCGGCCGAGTTATTTTGTGTTTCTGGAGATGCTCAAGGGGCTGGGTATCGAGGCGCGTTCGATTCCGGTCGGAGCCGACGGACGGGTTGATTTCTCTGCGTTCGGGGCCCTGCTGCGTTCGCTGCGCGAGCGCGGCGAAGCGGCGCGGGTGAAGGCGGTTTATTTTGTCAGCTACTTCTCGAACCCCTCCGGCCGCAGTCTCACCCGTGCAGAAAAGGCCGGCATCGCGGAGGCGTTGCGCAGCGAAGGGTTGATGATTCCGGTGGTGGAGGATGCGGCGTATCGAGATCTCTACTACACGAAGCCGTGGCCGGCGCCGAGTGTGCTGGGCCTGGCGGAGTGGAGCGGTTTTCCGCAGCTTTACACCTCGACCCTGACCAAGCCCTTTGCGACCGGGCTGAAGATCGGTTATGCGGTCTGCACCGACGTGGACTGGCGGGCGAAGATGCTGCACGTGAAGGCGCATCACGATTTCGGCAGCGCCAATTTCAATCAGCGCATCTGCGAAGACGTCATTGCGGCGGGCGGTCTGGAACATCAGCTCGCCCGCATCCGTCCGGCGTATGAAGCCAAGATGCTGGCGCTCGACGCCGCGTTGCGTGAACACGGTCTGGCGGAGTTGGGCTGGCGCTGGGAACGCCCGGCCGGCGGGCTTTACCTGTGGCTGCAGGCGCCGGACGGACTCGACACCGGACTCGACGCGGCGTTCTGCCACGCCTGTGTGGAAGCGGGGGTATTGTATGTGCCGGGCGAGTTGTGTTTCGGCGACGATGCGCCACGCGGAACCATCCGTCTGAGCTTCGGCGTGCTCGATTTGATCTCGCTGGCGGAGGCCGGGAGACGCTTCGCGGCGGTGGCGCGGGATTTCGTAACATGAAAATCTTTCCGACAGTTCAATTCAGATTGAACTTGGCCGAACCGATTCCGCGTTTCACTGTCCGCCCATCAGTCCTATGAAAATCTGTTGCATTGGAGCCGGTTACGTCGGCGGCCCAACGATGGCCGTCATTGCCCAAAAAGCCCCGTCGATTCGCGTCACGGTTGTTGACATGAACCAGGCCCGCATCGACGCCTGGAATTCGGGGGATCTGCCGGTTTACGAACCGGGCTTGGAGGAGGTCGTGGCCGAGCGCCGCGGGAAGAACCTGTTTTTTTCCACGGCGGTGGCCGAGGAGATCAACGCGGCCGACATCATTTTTGTCGCTGTCAACACCCCGACCAAGACCTACGGCGTGGGCGCGGGACGGGCGGCGGACCTGCGCTACATCGAATCGGTGGCGCGCACCATCGCCGAGGTGGCGACGTCGGGCAAAATCATCGTGGAAAAGTCGACCATTCCGGTGAAGACCGCGTCGACCATCCAGAGCATCCTTGGCGCCAACGCCCGTGGGTTGACCTTCCAGGTGTTGTCCAATCCCGAGTTTCTGGCCGAAGGCACCGCCATCCGCGACCTGCACAATCCTGACCGCGTTCTGATCGGCGGCGAGCGCACGCCGGAAGGCCAGCAGGCCGTCCAGGCGCTGGCTGACGTCTACGCGCACTGGGTGCCGCGCGAGCGCATCATCACCACCAATCTGTGGTCGTCGGAGCTGTCGAAGCTCGTGGCCAACGCATTTCTGGCCCAGCGCATTTCCTCGATCAATTCGATCTCGGCGCTCTGCGAGGCGACCGATGCCGATGTCGACGAAGTGGCCAACGCGATCGGGCACGACAGTCGCATCGGGCCGAAATTCCTGAAGGCGTCCGTGGGCTTCGGTGGCTCCTGTTTCCAGAAGGACATTCTCAATCTCGTCTACCTGTGCGAGAGCTTCGGCTTGCCCGAGGTCGCCGCCTACTGGCAGAGCGTGGTGACGATGAACGACTGGCAGAAGTCGCGCTTCGCCCAGCGCATCGTCAAGGCCCTGTTCAACACGGTGGCGGGCAAACGCATCGCCGTGCTGGGCTTTGCGTTCAAGAAGGACACCAACGACACCCGCGAAACTGCGGCCATCGCGGTCTGCCGCGATCTGCTGGCGGAAAAGGCGGAAGTTGTGGTTTATGATCCGAAGGTTCCCGCCGACCAGATCCGCCGCGATGTGCTCGGTGCCGACGGCGAGAACGACCGTCTTAAGATCGTTGATACGGCCGAAGCGGCGGCGCTCGGAGCGCACGCCATCGCGATCGTGACCGAGTGGGACGAGTTCAAGGACATCGATTTCGAAAAGGTTTACGCCAGCATGCCCAAGCCGGCCTTCCTCTTCGACGGTCGCAACCTCCTCGATTTGGACAAACTGCGCGAGATCGGCTTCAACGCCTACGGCGTGGGCAAATAATCACTCGTTCCGATCCGCGTGGCGGATCGGCCCCAACCCGATGCCGTGCGGAAATCGCCCCGCACGGCATTGTTGTTTTAACCTATATTCCGCAGTGATAATTAACGCAGAGAGCGCAAAGTCCGCGGAGAAAGGCGGTAAGGGGATAGCAATAACTCCACCGCCGTTCATCACCTCGCGGGGGCGCTCGGATATGACAGATTGGGCTGATTCTGACTCCGTGATCTCTGTGGCCTCTGTGGTTAAACTGCGGTAGGTTTTAATTGAAATGCACGCGGGGCGCCGGCTGATCGTCGTGGCTGCCTTCGTAGGCGTGGACCGAGCGTTCGGTGTCGGCCCAGACCGGCAGGTTGTCGCGTCGCCACGCCGTGGTCTCGGCGATGTCGCGACGGATATCCGGCTGGTTGGCTTTCGACATGAGTCGGTTGAGCGCCGCGTAGGCGATGTCTTCAGGGCTCACTTTGAGGATGGTCGCATAACGACCGATCGCGGCGTGTTCGGCCGGATCGAGGTGGATCTTGATCGAGAACATGACGGCCTCCGGGGTTGAGGGGGAGTTTTTCGGGACCGCACAGGTTACGCGTGGCCTGCGATTTGGCAAAAGTCAGCCCCTGAAAATGTCAGGCGCTCGGCGCAAGCGCCGGTTCAATCGAAAATGGCTTCCGGCAGATATCCCGTGACGGTGGTGGTCGGCACGTTGACCAGTTGTGAAATCTTCAGGTCGAGCACCACGCTGCACAGCGTATAGGCCAGCTCGGCACTGCAGGCGCAGCGTTGCATGATAAACTCAATCGCGCGGCGCACGACCGCCTTGCAGGCCGCACGCGGGTCCTCCGCTGATTCGATAAACATGTGCCAAGGCGCGGTCATATAGCGTGGTGGCACAAACGGTCCCGGCGTGGTGGCGGAGGGCGCGGGCCGGGGACTGTTTTTCTGTAATTCGAATCGGAAGACTCCGGTCATGGGAGCCTCCATGCCGTTGATACAGACTTCGCCGTCGCCTTGGGCGGCATGGCAGTCGCCGGCCAATAGATTGGCGCCGGGCGTGAGCACCGGCAGATGCAACACGGCGCCGGCGGTCAGGTGGCGCACGTCCATATTGCCGCCGAATATTCCGGGTGCGCGGGTGCGAAACTCGCCGTCATCTGGTCGCTGCACGCCGATGATGCCCCCAAACGGATGCAGGTCGAGCGTGACGCCGGGAAATGAGCGGGTCTGTGCGCCTTCCAGTTTCCATATAAATAAATGATGGTCGGGAAAGTCCTCGGGTAACAGGCCCAGCCCCGGAATAAGACTGGTCCAAGCCCATTCGTGGTGGGCAAACGATTCTATATGCACCAACAAGCGATCGCCCGGCTCCGCGCCAGCAATGGCAATGGGCCCGCTCAGGGCATGCACCTGCAGTGGATCGAAACGCTCGCGAAAATCGTCCACGGTCCAGCTTGGCTGCACCTGAAATCCGCTGGAGTCCGCCATTTGCAACTCCACCCGGTCGCCGGGCGACACCGTCAGTCGGGGCGGGGTGGCGTTGTTCCAGCGGTGGACCAAAGATGAGGAATCGAGGCGATGCAGCGTGCTCATGAAGACATGCAAAACAGCAACCCGCGCACCAGCTGCAAGCCCTCGCGAGAAAAGAAGTGTCGCGACTGAAATTCATGAAAATATAATAAATTGATATAAAGGGCTTGCTGGCGTCGTGAATATATATTCACAGTGAATCCGCTATGGTGACCGATAAAATCCAAGAACTGCAGGCTTTGCAGGCCAAGGCCGCTGAACTGCAAAAATCCATCGAGGCGGAACGCACCCGCGAACTCGCCACGCTTCCGGCCAAATATGGCTATGATTCGCTGCCGGCCTTTATCAAGGCGTTGAAGGCCGCTGTTTCCGGCGCGCCGAAACGTCGTGGTCGTGCCGCCGCCAAACCTGCCGCCGCTAAAAAAGCTGCCGGTGGCAAGCGCACCCGCACCAAGATCACCCCGGAGCTCAAGGAGCAGGTGAAAGCCGCCGTCGAGGCGGGCAAGACCGGTGCCGCGATTGCCAACGAATTCGGCATCTCCGTGCCGAGTGTGCAGAATATCAAAAAGGAATTCGGCCTCGTGAAGGCGCGCGGCGAAGGCGAGTCCTGATCTCGCGGCAACGTCAGCCTTATTAAGTCGCTTAATTTTCGTCCCGGCAGGTTCGCCTGCCGGGACTTTTTGTTTCCACTCCCGGGGGCTTTTCCGAGTGATGGACGGGCTCCGATGTCGACCATGCCCTCCGTATCCTCCGTTTATATTCAGGCCAATACCAACGGCACGCTGCACGACGCCCGCGTGGCCTCGGTGTCCGTATTGAATCGTGGCTATCTCTACGGGGACGCGATCTACGAGGTCTGGCGCAGCTATGCCGGCGTCATTTTCGCCTGGGAGGAACATCTGGCCCGGTTGCGGACCTCAGCCTCGGCGCTGGCCTTTGACCTACCGTGGACGCCGGAGGTGTTGTGCGCCGAGGTGAAGCGCACGGTGGCGGCGTTTCGCGAACACACGGGCGAGGCGGGTGAGGTTTATGTGCGGTTGCAGATTCATCGGGGCGATGGCGCCATCGGGCTCGATCCGCGGCTGGCCGACGCCCCTGGTTTCGTAGTGTTGGTTCAGCCGGTGCCGTGTCTCAGCGCGGCGCAATTGCGTGATGGGCTGACGCTGCACATCGGCCGGCGACTGCGCCGCAATCCGGC
>CBINJL010000280.1:0-5057 GCA_966250925.1 uncultured Opitutus sp.
TTCAGATCGGTCAACTCCTCCAACAGGCTCGCGACCAGCGCGCTCACCGCTTCACCGGGGCTGGCTTGGGAAGTGTTGCGGATGGCGGTCAGGCTGGCCGCGATGTGGCGGAGATTATGGAGAATGCTGCGCGGCGCGTGAGGTTGTTGCAGGAACAACTGAGCCACGAACAGCGGTTGGCTGCGGGTGCGAAACAGCCGGCGGTAGGCGTCCTGCGATCCGAGCATGCGCAGCAGCGCGGACAGCTCGGGATTGTCGCGGTAGAGCAGGCGGCGCTCCTCGTCGATGGAGAGATGGGGATCGAGCGCGGCGGCGGCGAGGACGTGGCGCAGCGTGCCGGCGGTGACGGTGGCGCGTTCGAGTTGCTGGCCGATCTGCAGGAAATGCCAGCCGGCATCGTGCAACATCGTGCGCGAGGCGGTGCCGAGGCAGGCGTTGACCTCGGCCAGCACGGCGGCGAGGGCCTTGCCGGCGGCACGGGCGCGGGTTTCGCGGCCGGTGCGGTTGCGGCCCGGCGCGGGCAGGCGGGCGAGTTTGAGCAACGTGTCTTCGAGCGCGGTGAGCACGCGGCCGGCTTCCGGGCTTACGAACTCGCGCAGTTGGCGGGCGTTGCCGGCGGCGGCGGAGACGGCGTTGACCAGCGAACTCGGGTGAGTGCGGCCGAGTGTCATGCGCCAGACCAGATCGCCGGTCAGGGTGGTGCGCGGATCGACGCGGGCGGAAATCTTTTGGTCGGAGTGGCCCGTCGCCTCCAGCAACCCGCGCCACAGCGGCAGCCAGCGGCGGCGGTCGGCGGCGGGGATTTCCTCCAGCACGACATCGTCGAGAATACTCAACATGCGGGCGGTGGATTCGGCGCGTTCGAGATAGCGGCCCATCCAGAACAACGCCTCGGCCGCGCGCGAACTCGGCACGGTCGATTCGGCGCCGGCGGCGACATTAGTTTCGAAATCGGACAACGATCCCGATGATGCGGCGTCGCCGGCCAGCACGATGGTGTCGGCGCAGGGGCCGACGCGGTCGCGCGCGGTGATGCCGTCGCCGAAACTCACGATGCCGCCGGGCAGCACGCTGATCTTGTCGGCCTGGGTGAGCACAAACGTGCTGAGGCGATAAGGCGTGTGACGGCGGCCGCGCGGCGTGAACGAAAGCGACTTCAGGCGCTCGCGCGCCACAACGGCATGCGGGTTTTCCAGCAACACGCGCGGGAGTTGACCGCGTTTGAATTCGAGTGGTTTGTCGTCAGGTTGGCCGACGCGGGCGGAATGCGCCGGCAACAGTTCGAGGCGGTCGGCCTGTTCCAGAATCGCGTCGAGCTGATCGGTGTCGGTGCAGACGTAGGTCGGCGCGGAGGGCAGCAGCAGGCGCTCGCCAAAATAGTAGCGGGCGAGGCGCGGCAGGTAGGCGGCGAGGGCACGATTTTCGGCCACGCCGGCGCCGATGGCGTTGGCGACGACGACCGTGCCGGCGCGGATGCATTGCATGAGTCCGGGGATGCCGGCCGATTCGCGGTCGGTGGAAAACACCACCGGATCGATGTAGGCGTCGTTGAGTCGGCGATAAATGACATCAACGCGTTCGAGCCCGGAAACGGTTTTGAAGTAGACGCGGTTGTCGAGGACGAGCAGGTCGTCGCCCTGGGCGAGGCGCAGGCCCATTTTGCGGGCGAGAAAGGAGTGTTCGGAATAAAACGGATAACGCGGGCCGGCGGAGAGAAAAACCATCGACGGCTGACGCATTCCGCCGGGCGCGAGGGCGCGGAGGGCGTCGACCATTTCCAGGGGAAAATTGATGATCGAGCGATAGTCGGGCAGGGCGCGGTAGTAATCGCCCGCTTCCTGGGTGAGGAAGCGCCGGTTTTGCACGGCGTAGCTCAGGCCGACCGGGGCGTTGGTATGGGTTTCAGTGCAGTGCCAGCCTTCCGCAGTGCGCACCAAGTCGAAGCGAATCAGCGTGGCGGGATTGCGGCGATCGGGCGTGAGTCCGAGGCACGGGCGGCGGTAATACGGATCGGCCAGCGTGACCTCGGGCGGCAGCACGCCGGCGCGCATGGCCTCCTGCTTACCGTAAAGATCGGCGAGGAAGGCGTTGAGCAGGCGGGCGCGCTGGGTGAGGGCGACTTCGAGTTCGCGCCATTCCTCCGGCGGCAAAATGAGCGGCGAGGGTTCGAGTTCCCAAAACGGCGGCGCGTGGGCCTCGTCGGTCGGCGACAGGTCGGTCAGGCCGGCGTCGCGCACGGAGAGCCGCAGCCGGTTGCGCAACGGACGCAGTTGGGCGGACGGCAAGGGAGGAAGCGAGCGAGGACGGGCGGTCACGGCGGCGTAAGCGGTTGAGTAGAGAATCAGCCACCGTCACGAATCAAGCGCGGTTCGCGTTCAGGTGGGCGTGAGACATCGCTTTCGCGACCTGCGTGCGGGCGAATCGCCTCGCATATCCACTGTTGCCATGGGGCGCGAAACGGGAACGCTGGTCCGTTTCCTGTTATGTTTAAAAAGATCATCGCGGCGCTCCTCGGTTCGAAACCGGCGCCCGCCCAGTCCAAGAAGGAGTCCGCCGGACGCGACTCCGCCCCTGTTTCTTCGTCCAACTCGAACAATCGTTCCCGCGCCTCCGCGGCCGGCGACAAACCCGCGCGCGAGCGTCGCCCGGGCGGACGCAATTCCCGCCGCGACCGTGGCGCGGAGGAATCCGGTCGCCGCAACGACGCTCCCGCGGGTGAACGCGGCGGCAAGGGTGGTGGCAAGGATCGCGGGCGCAACCGTCGCGGCAAGGGCCGCGATCGCGGCGACGCACCGCGCAGCTCGCGTGGTCGCGACGACTTCGAGCATCCGCGGCGCGAGCCGGTGAAGCCGGTCACGCCGGTGGAAATCCCGCCGCAGGACACCGCCTTTTCCCAACTCGGTCTCAACGACGCGCTGGCGTTTTCGGTGGCTGAAAAGGGCTACGATTCGCCCACGCCGATTCAGGCGCAGGCCATCCCGGTGGTGTTGTCGGGTCGCGACGTGATCGGCTCGGCCCAGACCGGCACGGGCAAGACCGCGGCGTTTGCGTTGCCCATTCTGCAGCGTCTCGGTGCGCACGGGAAGATGCGTTGTCTCGTGCTCGAACCGACGCGCGAACTCGCGCTGCAGGTCGAGGAAGCGTTTCAGCAGTATTCGAAGTTCACCGATCTCACCACGACCATCGTTTACGGCGGCGTCGGTTACGGAAAGCAGCGCGACGACCTGCGTCGCGGAGTCGACATCTGCGTGGCGACACCGGGTCGTCTGCTCGACCTGATCGAGGACGGCTCTACCAATCTCAACGACATCGACATGCTCGTGCTCGATGAGGTGGACCGCATGCTCGACATGGGATTTTTGCCCGACGTGAAACGCATCGTGCAACGCTGCCCGTCGGCGCGGCAGACCTTGTTCTTCACCGCCACGCTTCCGCCGGAAATCGCCTCGCTGGCGGACTGGGCGCTGACCGATCCGGTCGAGATCAAAATCGGCATGCAGCGCAAGCCGGCCGAAACGGTTTCGCACGCGTTTTATCCGGTCGTTGCCTCACAGAAATTCGACCTGCTGCAGGAGCTGATGAAGCGCACCGATTTCAACAGCGTGATCGTCTTCACCCGCACCCGCATGGGCGCTGACCGCATCGCGCGTCGGTTGGAAAAGGACAACCACGCCGTGGGCGTTTTGCATTCCGATCGCAGCCAGCGCGAACGCGTCGAAGCGTTGCAGGGCTTTAAATCGGGCAAGTTCGAAGTGCTGGTGGCGACCGACATCGCCGCCCGCGGTCTCGACATCGCTGGCGTGTCGCACGTCATCAATTACGACGTGCCGGAAAACGCCGAGGACTACGTGCACCGCATTGGCCGCACCGGCCGCGCCCAGACCACGGGCGACGCCTTCACGCTGGTGACCGAGGACGATGTGCGCAACGCGCGCTCCATCGAGCGTTTCATCGGGGCTGAAATCGAGCGCAAGAAGATCGACGATTTCGACTACATCTATTCGGCGCTATTCGATGCCAACGCTCAGGCGGAAGCCTCGCCCACGCGCCCGAAGTCGCGTCTCACCCGCGGCATGCGCCGCTGATTTTCGGCGTTGCTGGCGGCGTGTCCGCCGCCAGCAACACTGTCAGTTTAAGAGGGAAGTTTAAGTTTAAGGTCGGGCGCGGCGCACGGCGTGTTTGCTTCCGCTCCGGGTACATTTCGGGGATTTCAGGGAATCGATTTGCCAGCGGGCGTCCGGCTCGCTGAGGTCCGCGACCGCCATGGACATCAAATTTCCCGAACGCGATTACGCGGGTTACATCTTCGATCTCGACGGCACGTTGATTCATTCGATGCCGGTGCATTACCGGGCGTGGGATGCGGCCATGCGCGAGGCCGGTCTGGCGGAGACGTTGGACGAGGATTTGTTTTATTCGCTCGGCGGTGTGCCGACGGTGCTGGTGGCCGAGCGGATGGCCGCGCACTACGGGCTCAAGATCGACGGACCGACGGTCGAGCACCGCAAGGAAGCGCTTTACCTGGAGCTGCTGCACGAAGTGCAATTGATCGAACCGGTGGTCGCCTTTGCCCGCAAAGTCGCGGCGACGAAACCGGTGGCGATCGCGACCGGCGGACTGCCGTTGATCGCGAGTCCCGCGCTCAAGGCGGCGGGGTTGACGAGCCTGTTTCCCATCGTGGTGACGCCGGAGGATGTGCCGCCCGGGCGGGGCAAGCCGGCGCCAGACATGTTCCTCGAAGCGGCCCGGCGCATGGGCGTCGCTCCTGCGGATTGTGTGGTGTTTGAGGATGCGGAGCCCGGCATGGTCGGGGCGCGCGCGGCGGGTATGGACGTGGTGTTCGTCAGCAGCCGGCCGTAGCGACGGAGCGGCGGTGGCAGGCGCGCGGCTTCAGCCTAACCCGGCGTATCCTGATTCACCCGCCGCCTACCGGCAGGACTCCCGACCTGCCTACGCGACACCACCCTGCCGCAATCCACCGCACGCCCCCCCGCCGGCATCGCGTAGCCGCGTTGGAGCGCAGCGACAACGTGGCCCCGCCTGCCTCTCCGTTCTCC
>CBINJL010000281.1:0-5055 GCA_966250925.1 uncultured Opitutus sp.
CATCGAGGATGGCGCCGAGATCGGGCTGGGTGGTGGCGGAAGGTGTGGAATTCATGACAATGGCGAAAGAGGCGATGACGAAAAAACGATGAAGGCGGGGGCTCAGCTTTGGGCAGCCAGCGGGCTCCAGCCGCCGCCCAGGGCGCGGTAGAGTTGGATGTGCGCGGCGGTCGCCGAGGCGGTGGTGTTGGCCACGCTTTCCTCCAGCCCCAGCAAAGTGCGCTCGGCATCGAGCACCTGGAGGTAGTCGACCTGACCGGCCTGGAAACGTTGGCGGGCGAGCAGGTCGGTCTCGCGCGCGGTGGCGAGGGCGCGTTGCAGTGCGGCCAGTTGCTCGCGGTTGTTCCGCACCGCGGCGAGGGCGTTTTCGGCCTCGGCCAACGCGTTCAGCACCGTGGCATCGTAAGCGAAGGCGGCCTGCTGGATGAGTTCGTCCTGGATGACGATGTTCTGGCGGATGCGGCCGGCGTCGAAGATCGGCGCGGCGAGACTGCCGGCGAGGGAAGCCACGATGGTTTCGGGCAAAAACAGATTGTCGGCGGCGGAGCTGTTGGCGCCAAGCGACCCGCGCAGAGTGAGCGAGGGCAACCGTTCGCGTCGGGCGGCCGTGCCGCGGGCCACGGCGGCTTCGACGGCGAGGGCGGCGGCGCGCACATCGGGACGCTGTTGCAAGGTCTCGGCGGGGATGCCCACCGCGATGGGAGCGGGCGCGGCCGGGATGCCGCTGGAGTTGCCCAGCAGCGCATCGAGTTCGGTCGGCGTGGCGCCGCACAGGACCGCGAGCTGGTTGCGCAGGGTGGTGACGGATTGTCGCAACTGAGGCAGGGCCGCGAGCGTCTGTTCGAGGGCGTTCTGCGCCTGACGGATGGCGAGCACATCGCCGACGCCGGCCTGCTCGCTGACCTCCGCCAAGTGCGCGGTGCGCTCGCGCGATTCCCGGGTGCGTTCGTTGATGGCGAGGCGTTCCTCGGCGGCGCGCAGATTGAGGTAGGCAATGGCCACCTCGGCGCTGAGCGAAACGCGGGCCGATTGGTAGTTGTAGGCGGCCTGGTTGAGGTCGGCGTCGGCGGCGGCGAGGGTGTTGCGCTGCGTGCCGAAAAGATCGATTTCCCAGGACGCATCCAAGGCGCCGGCATAGGCATCGGCGCCGTCGGTGTTGTCGATCGCACGCACGTGGGTCGCGTTGCTCGCCCCGGAAACGCCGGCGCTGAGCGTGGGCACGTTGGCGGCGCGGGTGAGGCCGCGCTGGGCGCGGGCGACCTCGATGCGGGACAGGGCGGTGCGCAGATCGGGACTGTCGGTCAGCGCAGTGTCGATCAGTTTGGTAAGAGTGGGATCGTCGAACCGATTCCACCACGAGGCGAGGTCCGGCAACGGCGTCGTGGTTGCGGTGGCCGCAGGGGACGGAGAACTGCTCCAGTCGGCGGGCAGGGCCACGGCGGACTCCGGACGGGTGGCGGTGGTGGCGCAGCCGGCGAGCAGGCTGAGGACGGCGCCGAGTCCGCCGATCCGGGCGAAGGACCGCAGTGACGGGCGAAAACGGGAACGGGATGGTGTGGCGAACTTCACAAGACAGGTGGATTTGCCCCGCAGCATAGCGGACCGAACCTTTAGATAGGCTTAAGACCGGGAATCTTTTGGTGCCGGCCCGGTGCCGGGCCGATGTCCGCTGCCGACCGGGAATTGCCGCCAAGCGGTTGCGCGGCGCGGGCGGCGGGCACACGGTGCGCGGCTTGAAGCCGCCGAAAACCGAAAATCCCTTCCGTCGCGTCGCCGCCTACCTGCTGCGTTACCGCGGCCTGTTCTGCCTCACGCTGGCGCTGGCGGTGGGCAGCACGCTGTTCCTGGTCGCGATTCCGCAGGTCATCAAGTGGATCGTCGACGACGTCATTGCGGCCGACCGGCGCGACCTGCTGCTGTGGGGCGTGGCCGCGTTGACCGGCTGTTATTTTCTGCGCGATGCCTTCAATTCGCTCCGTATCCGCGTTAACAATACGCTGGAACAGCGCGTGCTGGTCGACCTGCGCGGCGACCTGCACCGCCGGCTGTTGGAGCTGCCGGTTGGCTACTACGACAAACGCCAGACGGGCGAAATCGCGTCGCGGGTGATCGAGGACGTGCAGAACGTGGAGCGGGCTTTGCTCGACGGCACCGAACAGGGCGTGGTCGCGTTGCTCACCCTGTGCGGCATCAGCGGAATTCTGTTTGTGCAACAACCGCTGCTGGCCGCGCTGGTGCTGGCGCCGCTGCCGATCGTGATCTGGCTGGGGCGGGTGCACTTCAAGGCCGGGCGCGTGCTGTGGCGCGACACCCGCGAGGCGGCCGGGGCGTTGAACGGCCTGCTGATGGAAAACATTTCCGGGCACCGCCTGATCAGCTCGTTTGCGTTGGCGGAGCGCGAGCGCGGGCGGTTTCGCGAGGCTTCTCACGCGCTGCGCGACACGACACTGCGGGCGATGTTTCGCTGGTCGCTGCACGGCCCGGGCACGAACTTTCTGAGCAGTCTCGGCGCGGTCGCGGTGATGGGCGTGGGCGGCGCGCTGCTCATGCAAAGCAACGCCACCGGAGGCGCGTTTTCCCTCGGCGATTTTATCAGCTTCTTCGCCTACTGCACGATGGTCTACGAACCGGTGAGCCGGCTCAATCAGCTCAACCAGATGCTGGCCGCCGCGCGGGCGTCGAGCGATCGCGTGTTCGAGATCCTGGATCATCCGGTGGAGATCGCGTCGCCGGACGCGCCGCGACCATTTCCGGGTGAAGTGCCGGCGGTGCGTTATGAACGGGTGAGCTACGGTTACCCCGACCGGCCGCCGATCCTGCATGACTTTTCGCTCACGCTGCCGGCGGGCAAAGTCACCGCGCTGGTCGGGCACACCGGCGCGGGCAAGACCACGTTGGCCAATCTGCTGCTGCGTTACTATGACGTGACCGGCGGCAGCGTGACGCTGAACGGCGTCGATGTGCGCGAGCTCGATCTGGCCACGCTGCGCCAACGTATCGGGCTGGTGGCGCAGGAGCCGTTCTTATTCAATGGCACCGTGGCCGACAACCTGCGCCTGGCGCGACCCGAAGCGACGGACGAGGACATTGCCACCGCGCTCAAGGCGGCCGCGGCATGGGAGTTTGTGCATCGTCTGCCCGATGGCGTGGAAACAGAAATCGGCGAACGCGGCGTGCGGCTCTCGCAGGGCGAAAAACAGCGCCTCACCATCGCGCGCGTGATCCTGCGCAATCCACCGCTGGTCATCCTCGATGAAGCGACGGCGAGTGTGGACACCATCACGGAGAGCGCGATCCAGCAGGCGTTGGCAACGCTCGTGCGCGAGCGCACCACACTGGTCATCGCGCACCGGCTTTCGACGGTGCGGCGGGCGGACCAAATCGTGGTGCTGGCTCACGGCCGCATCGTGGAAAAGGGCACCCACGACGAGCTGCTCGCGACCGACGGCGCCTACGCCAAACTCTGGCGCGCTCAGGCCCAGGCCGACCAGCAGGCCTTTGAAACGCTGAGCGAGTTGTGAGCCGGTGTAGTTGATATTGGGATACGGAATGAGTGACAGAGGCTGATTTCACCGCAGAGGTCGCGGAGTTCGCAGAGAGGCAAACCGAGCCATGTGCGGCAGCATTTTTGTTTCAGGAAAACCACTCCGACGCGGGCTGACACCAGGTCAACCCCTACGGTTTCTTCGAACTCTGTGGTGAACACAAACGGCCCGGTTCTGCGGTTGACCCTGCTGGACGGGTGCGGCTCCGTCATGCGCTCCGCGCATGAAAGTTGTCCTCGCCGAAAAACCCTCCGTTGCCCGCGATATCGCGAAGCACCTCGGCGCAACCACGCGCGGGCAGGGGTTTTTGGAAGGCAACGGCTGGGCGGTGACGTGGGCGTTCGGCCACTTGATCGAGTTGCAGGAGCCGGAAGATTACAACCCGGCCTGGAAGGCGTGGCGGCTGTCCGATCTGCCGATCATTCCCGAGCCGTTTCAACTGCGGCCGCGGGCCGATGGTTCGGCCAACGACCAGCTCGCGACCATCAAACGGCTGTTCGAAACGGCGGAGGAAATCATCTGTGCGACCGACGCGGGCCGCGAAGGCGAGTTGATCTTTCGCTACATTCTCACCTGGACTGGCTGCGAGGCGAAACCGGCGCGGCGTCTCTGGATCAGTTCGCTGACCGATGACGCCATCGCCAAGGGTTTCGCCGAACTCAAGTCCGCCGCGGCCTACGACAACCTCTACGCGGCCGCGCGCTGTCGCAGCGAGGCCGACTGGATCGTGGGCATGAACGCCACCCGTTTCTTCACCGTCGAATACGGGCGGCGGCAATTGCTGCTCAGTCTCGGTCGGGTGCAGACGCCGATTCTCGCCCTCATCGTCAACCGCGACCTCGAGGTGGAGCAGTTCAAGGCCGAGACGTTTTGGGAAGTGAAGACGGTCTGCCGCGGCGCGACCTTCAAACACACCGGCGGCAAGCTGCTGGAGGAGGCAAAGGCGCAGGCGTTGATCGAACAGGTTGCCGGTCATCCGCTCGTCGTCACCGGCGTGGCGAAGAAGACCGCGATGGCGCATCCGCCGCTGCTCTTCGACCTCACCAGCCTGCAGCGCGAGATGAACAAGCGTCACGGCTTCACTGCCGATCGCACGCTCAAGATCGCGCAGGATCTCTACGAAAGAAAACACCTCACCTATCCGCGCACGGACAGTTGTTATCTCACGTCGGATCTACAGCCCACCATCGCGCCGCTGCTGGAAAAACTGCGCGCGTTGAAGCCTGACGAAATCGGTCGACTCGACCTCTCGGCGCTGCCGTTCAGCAAACGCATCGTCGACGACAAGAAGGTGGCGGATCATCACGCCATCATTCCCACCACCGTGACCGGTGAACGACTCGAAGGTGACGAGGCGTTGCTCTACGACGCCGTGCTCACGCGGCTGATCGCGGTGTTTTATCCGTCGGCCGAGCGCGCCGTGACGACGGTCGACGCGGTTGCGGCCGAAGAACCGTTTCGCGCCCGCGGCACCGTGCTGGTCGATCCGGGTTGGGAAATCCTTTATGCC
>CBINJL010000282.1:0-5049 GCA_966250925.1 uncultured Opitutus sp.
GCCGCCGGCGAGAAATCCGGTCCAGTCGTTGGGGCGCCATTCGCCAGCGACAAACGGCCGCACCGCGATGAGGGCCGGACCGCCCTGGGCGAAGATCCAGCCCGACGGATCCTCGATCACGTTCTCCAGATCGCGGGAGAAAAAGAGCGTGATGTGTTTGAACAGGGCGTCGGCGGGAATGTGCTGCAGGGCGATGAGCGCGCCGCCGCTTTGCGCAACCTGTTCGTAGGGTGAACCGCCGGGAAGTTTATCGGGCGAATCGTAGTCCGACTTGGAACGCGTGATCAGGTCGGTGACGACATCGGGATCGACCGGAAAATACATGCTGCCCTCCACCGCGGAGGCATAGGGTTGCGCGCCGAAAAACGACGGGCAGCGGGCGATGGCGTCGTCTGTGCGCCAGATCAGCCCCCACGTCTGCTGTTGGATCGGCTGCAGCAGACCGCCCTGGGAGGAGCCGAGCACGAAGTCGGGATCGACATAGGTCGTCTTGTAAACCGGCGCGGTGCGGCGATCGCCGACGACGAACGATTCCGGCCCGGCGTGGCGCATGCGCCAGCGCGTGCGTTTGCGTTCGAGTTCGGTGTAAGGGCGGCTGCGTTCGCGGGCGATGCGTTCGAGAATCGGCGGCGGCGTATAACCGGAGAGCGCGAGCAATTTGGCGCCACGTTCCGGCAACTCTTCGCGCAATTGGTGGCGGGTGACCTGACGCTCGCCCGGTTCGTAATCGCCGAGACCGAACAGCAGCCAGCCCAGCGCGGCGGCGGCGGTGCGGCCGGGCGCCATGATGTGGCGCGGATAGACGCGGCTGTGGGCGCCGCCGTAAAGCCCGTCGAGCGTCTCGACCGCGTAGTCGTAGAAGATATAGTCGAGCATGCGCCGCGCGCGGTCGCGAAACTCCGGTTCATCGGCCCAGCCGGCGAGGAGCGCGAGGCCCACGGCGTATTCCTCAATGTAGTTGGGCGAGTCGTATTCGCCCTGACCGTGGCTGGTGGTGACGTTGATCCAGTGGTTCAGATAATCGCGGGCCTCGGCGCGATTTTCGGCGGAGGAGCGGCCGTTGAACCAGTGCTCCGGACCGGCGTCGGGGTAACATTGCGCGGCCAGATAGAGGCTGGCGTAGCTGAGCACCCAATGGTTTTCGGTGTCGCCGCGGCTGGGCCAATAGGTGCGCCACAACTCGGCGATGCGATCACGTCGCGCGCGGTCAAGGGTGTCGCGGCCGGCGAGCATCACGCTCACGGTCGGATAAACCCAAAACATGTCGCCGGAGGGCGGGGCGTCGTCGAGTCGGGCGAGCCGGGCGAGGGCGGCGTCGACGTTTTCGCCGCGATGCAGACAGGCGGCGATGTCGAACTTACTGCCTTGGCTGGTGTCGCCCGGCACGACGGCGGCGACGGCTTCGCGCAGAATGAATTCGCGGCGCGCCTGGAAACGTTGCGCGATGGCGGCGTCCGAAAGATCGGGCGCGAGTGGGGTGCGCGGCGCGGCGGTGGCGGGCGGATCTGAAAAGGCCATGGGAAAGGAAATCGAGTCGCGATGCGCGGTGGCGCACGCGGAGTGAGCAAGCGAATCATTCCGGCGTATCTTGCAATCAATTATGGAGTTGTGAAATTTCATCCCGCGAATTGGTCACGACGCGGAGGGCGCGTCGGGCGCAGTGGTGGCGAAGGTTGCGGAATGCGCGGCTTGTGCTGAAGTGAGCGAGCATGAAGAGCTTGCTCGCGACGGTCGGTGCAACGGTGCGGGAGTGGCGGACGCCGGCGCGGCGTTCGGACTGGGCGCGGGCGACGCGGGCGACGGCGGGATTTTTGATTCCGCTTGGGCTGCACGCGACGGTTGGCCTGCCGGTGCCGGTGGTGTTCGCGGCGATCGCGGCGCAAAACATCGCGATGGTCGACGTGCGCGGTGACTACCGGCTGCGGCTGATGTTGCTCGGCGGCATGATCGTGGTGTTGGCCGCGGCGGGCGCACTGGGCGTGGTGGCGGCGGGGCAGATCGGCTGGGCGGTGGTGGCGACGATGCTGGTGGCGGGCGGGGCGGCGGTGTGGCGGCATGTCGGCAGCGACTATGGTCTGCCGCTCACGGCGGCGTCGGCGCTGCTGTTCCTGATCAGTCTCGATCTTGCGACGGGCTGGAGCGATCTGCGCGGTCACGTGGGCGGCATTCTATTGGGCGGCGCGATCGGGCTCGCGTTGCAGATGGCGTTGTGGCCGCTGCGGGCGCAGCATCCGCTGCGGGTGGCGGCGAGCGACAGTTGGGCGGCGGCGGCGCGGTTGTTTGAAACCCTGCAACCGGGGCAGCCGGCGGACGCGTTGGCCGCGGCGGAAGGGGAGTTGCGCACCGCGCTGGACAACGCCACGCACGTGCTCGCGGCGGCGGCGCGGCATCGTCGCAACGCGTTGGCGGATCGGCTGGAGGCGCTGAGCCTGCGCGCGGCGCGGCTGAGCGTGCGGGTCATGGCGGTGCACACGACGCTGGAAGGGTTGAGTGATTCGCCGGTGGTGACGCGGGTCGAGCCCTCGCGCGGTCCGCTGCTGACCAATCTGATCAACAGCGCCCGCAGCATCGCGGTCGCGGTGGTGTCGCGACAACCGGCGCATCTGGCGACCTGCGAGGTGCGGTTGCGGCGACTGGAAGCGTTGCTCGAATCCATGCAGGCGCGACTCGCGGCGGACGCGGCCGATGCCGACGCGGCGATGGTGACGGCGGTGATCGATCAGGTGCGGGCGGTGGTGCCTGAGATGCTGGCGACGTTGCGGGCGACGTTGGATCGGGCCGACGAACGCGCCTTGTTTGCGGTGGAACTTCTCGACGTGCAGACGTGGCAGTTGAAGCCGCTGGCGACGGCGCTGAATTTCAGCCGACGGGTTGATCCCTCGCTGGTGCGTTTCGGACTGCGGCTGGCGGTGTGTGCCGGACTGGGCACGGCCATCTATCGCTGGTGGGATGTGCCGCACGGTTACTGGGTGCCGTTTACCGTGGTGGTGGTGATGCAGCCGGACTACGGCTCGACCCGGCGCCGTGCCTGGCAACGGCTGCTCGGCACGCTGGCCGGCAGTGCGCTGGCGTCGGTGTTGTTGTGGCTGCATCCCGGTCCGACAGCGCAGGTGATCGGCATCGGCATCGGCGTGTTTGGTTTCGCGCTGCTACTCAAGCGGCACTACGCGGCGGCGGCATTTGCAGCCACGGTGTTTGTGGTGCTGTTGCTGGAACATGCCGGCGATAGCGGAGCGGGCGTGACGCTCGAACGCATCGGCGCCACGTTGGCCGGCGGTGTGATCGCGCTCGGCGCGGCGATGCTGTTCTGGCCGGTGTGGGAGCATGATCGTTTTGCGCCGGTGTTGGGTCAGGCGTTGCGCGAAACCGCGGCCTATCTGCGTCGTCTTCGGCAACGTCTCGGCGAAGGCGGCGGGCTTGATGCGGAAACGGTGCGCTGCAAGCGGCGGGCGGAAGCGGCGAGTGTTACGGTATTTTCATCGGTGGGGCGCCTGTTTGCCGACGCGCACAATCCGCGCGCTGAAATGGAACGCGCGGCGCTGCTGGCCAACGGCAACCGGCGGGTGTTGCGGCTGGCCAATCTCATGCTGGTCGGCCTGCCGATCACTCCGGCGCCGGCGTCGGAATTGCGTGACCGCTACTTCGCCGCGATCGAAGCCGGACTGGAACGCGTTGCGGTCGATGGCGTGAGCCCGTCGACGTTGGTCGCCGCCGACATGGAAGCGCGCGAACGCTGTCGGTCGGCGCTCGATCACCTGCCGCCGGTCGAGGGACCGGATCGCGCTGAACCGGCGTCGCTGCATCTCGCCCGTGCCGCCACCGAAGTGCGCGCCTTGTTGGCCGATGTCGCGACCTGAGTCGCGTTGTGGGCGAAACGACGGGCCTGAAATGAGCATGAAGTCAGGCATATGAAAATGAACGGACCGGATGCCGCTGGGATTCGGGTCTGTTCGTGGTTTTCCGGCGGCAGCGTTCCGGGCGAGGCATCCCGGGGCGAGAAATGCGTCGTGAATTTGAAAGCGCCGGCTACGCGGCGTAGTTGTTCCGGCATGACACGTGTGCGATCGGTTTTGGTGTTGTTGGCGGCGGCAGCCGTCTGTCTAACGGAGGCCATGGCGGCGGAGGGTCTGCGCCTGGAGGAGTTCGATTATCCGTATCCGGAAAAAACTTACGCGTTCACCAGCCAGCGCCAGGAACTGGAAATGGTTTACATGGACGTGCCGGCGGAAGGTGTGGAGCGTGGCGTCGCGCTGCTGCTGCACGGCAAGAATTTCTCCGGCTCCTATTTTGGCGAGACGGCGGCGGCGCTCAGCCGCGCGGGCTTTCGGGTGATCGTGCCCGATCAGATCGGTTTCGGCAAGGCGACGAAACCGGCCCACTATCACTATACGTTTGCGCAACTGGCGGCGAACACCCGCGGCCTGCTGCGCGAGCTCGGCGTGGAGGGTCGTGTGCACGTGCTCGGCCACTCCATGGGCGGCATGGTGGCGACGCGTTTCGCGCTGATGTATCCGGAAAACACCGACACGTTGACGTTGCTCAATCCGATCGGGTTGGAGGACTGGCAGGCCAAGGGCGTGCAGTATCGATCGGTGGACTCCTGGTATGAACAGGAACTCGCCAAGACGGCGGAGAAAATCCGGGATTATCAGCTCGAATTCTATTACGACAATCAATGGAAGCCGGCCTACGATCGCTGGGTGGAGCAACTGGCTTCGTTTGGTGAAAGCGCCGACTACCCGCGCATGGCGTGGAATCAGGCGCTCACTTACGACATGATTTTCACCCAGCCGGTGGTGCACGAGTTTCCGCGTCTGTCGATGCCGATGCTGTTGATCATCGGCCAGCGCGATCGCACGGCGCTCAACAAAGGCGCGGCGCCAGCGGCGATCCGGGACACGTTGGGCGACTATCCTGCGCTCGGTCGGGCCGCACAGGCGGCGATTCCTGACGCGGAGTTGGTCGAACTCGAAGGCATTGGCCACCTGCCGCACATTGAAGCGTTTGACCGCTTCATCGCGCCGTATGGAGCGTTTCTGGCCAAACACG
>CBINJL010000283.1:0-5048 GCA_966250925.1 uncultured Opitutus sp.
ACTTCAACGTGCTCGTCCACGGCATCGAACGCGACGACGTGGGCGCCAAATACGCGAAATTTCCACAGGCCCGCTTCTCGCGTTTTCAGGGCAACATCGACATCAACCACATCGCCGCCAATCCCGTTCCGCTGAAAATCTTCGTGGAATACGAGGACGGCACGCGCGAGCTGCTCTTCGCCAAACGCTTCTACCAGTGGAGTTGCCACGAAAAGGAAAGCCGTCTGCCGCCGTATGACGAAAACCATTTTCGCAACGTCAAGGCGGCCATTGAAGCGGGCTGCGAACAACTCAAGGTGTCGACCGGCGGCCTCCATTTCTGGAAGGAATCGCGGCGTCTCGAAAAACTCTACGCCAGCGAATCGCAGGACCCGCTGCCGTGGTATGGCTGGCAGCAACGCGGCCCCTACGAGGCCTGGATCGCCAACCATCAACTGCGGCCGCGCCTCCGGACAGAACTGCTGCAACTCGGCGAACGCCTCCTCGCCGCCGACGGTCCACGCTTTTCGCTGCTGGTCGACACCCGCGACGCCACCATCGCCCAGTGCGAACGCCTCGCCCGCTCGTTGCGCGACCAGCTTTATGCCGGCTGGCAACTGCTGTTCGTGATCCGCGCCGACGCCGATCCCGCGCTCACCCGCGCGATCCAGGCGCTGCAAAAGACCGACGCCCGCATTTGCTTCGCTCACGGCCAGCCGGACGAACACTTCGCCGTTTCGCTCAATCAGGCGGTCGGCGCCGCCAACGGCAACTGGCTGCTCTTCCCCTCCGCCTCCGCCCGCCTCGCGCCGGAAGCGTTGGTCTTGATCGCCGAATCCGCCGCCGAGCCCAACTGCGATGTGGTCGTCGCCGACGAGGATCACATGGACGACTCCGGTCGTCGCCACGATCCGGTTTTCAAAGTGCGTTGGAGCCCCGAGCTCATTTTGTCCGGCACCTATCCCGGCGAAGCCCTCGCTCTGCGCCGCGGCATTTTTGAAGCCACCGGTGGGTTTGAGGAACAGTTTCACCGCATCGCGCTGACCGCACTCGCGCTACGCCTCGGCGAGATCGTCGAGCCGCGTCGCACCCGCCACCTCAACGTGCCCGTCTACCATCGCGGCAAACTCGCGGAGCGCTGCGAATCCGGTTCCGAGGAACTCGAACTGCGCAAGCTCGCCATCGCCGCTTCGCTGCAGCGCCGCCAGCTTCCCGGCCGCCCTTTCCAGCCGCCGTTCGCCACCGAGGCCGGATTGCCGGTGCACCAAATCTATTGGGAGTCATCCTACCTCGCGCAAAATCCCGTCACCATCGTCATTCCCACCCGAGACCACTCCGACCTGCTCGAACGCTGCATCGAGGCGCTGCTGCAGACGGTCAACTGGGCGCACGTGAAGCTGCTCATCTTCGACGACTTTTCCCGCGAGGAAAAGGCCGTGCGTTTCCTCAAGTGTCTCGCCGCCCGACGCGATTTCAGTTGCCGGGTCGTGCAACCCGAGGTCGATCCGCTGAAGCCCTTCAACTATTCGCGGCTGGTCAACACCGCCCTGCCCTACATCGACACGCCGCTGGTGCTGCATCTCAACAACGACGTGGATGCGCTGAAACCCGGCTGGATCGAGGAAATGGCCGGCTGGTTTTCCATCGATCGCGTCGGCGTCGTGGGCGCCCGCCTGCTCTACGCCAACAACCACATCAACCACGCCGGCGTCATCGTCGGCCCGCACCACGGTCTCGCCGACGTGCCGTTCGCCGGTCTCGGACCGCATGAACCGGCGCCGTGGGAACTGCATCGCATCGCCCGGAACTGTTCGGCGGTCACCGGCGCGTGCCTGATGACGCGCACCGAGCTCTACCGGGAGTTCAACGGTTTCGACGCGGAATCACTCGGCGTGTGCTACAACGACGTCGACTACTGCCTGCGTCTCGAAGCGGCCGGCCATCGCACCGTTTACACGCCACAGGCGGAGCTCTGGCACTGGGGCAGCGCGTCGCGCGGCACCGCGTATTATCCCGAGGAACACATCGCCTTTGCCCGCCGTTACCGCGGCTTCAAAGACCCGTATTGGGCGCGGCACTACAAACTCGAGGGCCGCAACATTGCCATCGATCCCTATCGCTACGCCCACGCCAAGCGACTGGGCAAACTGCACCTGCTCGTTGTCACCCACAACCTGAACTACGAAGGCGCGCCGCTGTTCATCTTCGAATACGTCCAGTTCATGGTGCACCGGCTGGGTTTCCGGGTCGACGTGGTTTCGGCCGAGGAAGGCCCGCTGCGCAAGGCCTACGAAGCCATGGGCGCGCGCATCGTGCTGGTCGATCGGCATCCGCTGCACGGCTCGCGCAACGACATCGAGTTCAAGGAACAACTCGAAGTCATGCGCCACACCCTGCAGCAGCAAATCGACCTCGGTCCGGTCGATGTCTTCGTCTGCAACACCATCGCCTGCTGGTGGGGCGTGCACCTCGCCAACGCGGTGGGCAAGCCGTCGCTGTTCTACATCCACGAAAGTGCGACCCTGAAACGGTTCTTCTGCAACATGCTGCCGCAAAATCGTTTTGGCGTGGTGCGCGAGGCCTTCCGTCTCGCCACCCGCGCCTGCTTCCTCTGCAAGGCCACCCGCGCCTACTACGAGGAATACAACGACTACGACAACTACCGCTACGTGTCGTCGTGGATCGACCTGCCGCGCATCGACGGGATCAAGGCATCGATTCCCCGGCACGAGGCGCGTCAACGCCTGGGCTACGGTCCCGACATGCAGATCATCGCCAACATCGGCACGGTCTGCGAACGCAAGGGCCAGCACGTCTACCTGCGGGCGGTGGAGTATTTCATGCGGCGGTTCGCCGGCACCGGTTCGTTCCGCTTTCTCATCGTGGGCGGCCGGCCGGGTGAGTTTCAGGATTCGCTCAAGGCCGACATCGAACTGCTCGGCCTGCAGGACATCGTTGAGATCATCGACGAGACCGACCGGGTCTACGACTACTTCCGCGCGGCCAACATGTTTGTCTGCACCTCATTCGAGGAATCGTTTCCGCGCGTGCTGCTCGAAGCCATGGCCTTCGAAACACCGATCGTCAGCACTCACGTCCACGGCATTCCCGAAATGGTCACCGACAAGGCCGAGGCCTATCTCGTGCCTCCGGGCGATCCCATCGTCTTTGCCAAGACGATGAAGACCTGCCTCGACAAACTCCTGCACGGCACCAGCACGACCGGCATGGCCTACTCCAAGGTCTACCGTGGCTACGATCTCGAACAGATTCTGCCCGACCACGCCGACCTCGCCCGCGAAGCCGTGCTCGACTACGACGGCAATCGCTCGCGCAACACCCCGCAGCGCCTCTCCGGCCGCGGCGATCGTTGGGAAACCAGTTGGTAACACGGCATGAACGCCTCCTGCGCCACACCCGCCGACGGCACCTCCGCTCCGAATCTGCGCCGGCTACACCGGCACATCGGAGTGACGGCGCTTTTTCTCGGCCTGTGGCTCTGCCTGATGAACGGTCCGTCGACCGCCGACGTCGGGCTCGATCCGTCCTGGAAATTGATCCTCCAGCAGGCGGCAACCAGCAACTGGCAGTTTGGCACCGACATCGTGTTCACGTTTGGCCCGCTCGGCCATCTGCTCAACCCCGCCTACCTCGGCGTCAACCAAGGCCCGCTGCTCGCGTGGGAACTGCTGGCCAATCTCGGGTTCACGATCGTGATCTTCGCCTACGGCCGGCAGTTGCCCGGACACCGGCAGGTGTATTATTTCGTGTTTTTCGCTGCACTGGTCTCGGACGTGCGCGACACCCTTCACTTGCTCGTCATCCTCATGCTGGGCCTGGCGCTGACCCGTGAAAACGTGCTTCGCCGGCTCGGACTTCTCCTCGCGATTCCCGCTTTCTGCGGAATCCTGGCCTTGGTCAAATTCCCCAATCTGCTGCTCGCCGGATGCTGCATCGCGCTGGCAACCGGCTGGCTGGCCTGGCAGCGCCGCTGGCGAGAGGGCGCGATCATCGCCGCGGCGTTTCTTGGCACTTGGGCGGGAGGCTGGCTGCTGACCGGGCAGTCGCTGTTCAATCTCCCGGCCTATGTTTTGCGGTCCTTGGAACTGAGTTCCGGTTATGCCGCCGCGATGGGTCTTGATGCAGCTCCCGCCATGTGGTGGTGCGGGATCGCTGCCGGCCTGGCGCTTCTCGCCTACTATGCGTTGCACTTCGGCGGCTCCCAAGATCGTCCGCGCACGCTGGCCGCAGTGTTGATGGCGATGGTGGCTTCGTTCCTGTGTTGGAAACACGGGTTTGTGCGGGCCGACGGGCATGTGCTTTCGCATTTCCTGCTCTGCCTGCTGATGGCCTTCGGCTTTCCCGCCTTGTTGCCGATCGCGCCCACCCGATGCCGCCGCGCCCAGGCGGTCGCTCTCTCCGTCACCGCGCTCGCGTCCCTGGGCGGCTACCTCGTGCGTGACCCTTCTCTGCTTTACAACGTCGGCACGGTCATAAACAGCCGCATCGTCCGTCATGCGCAAACGCTGGCCGCCCTCCCGACGTTTGGCGACGGACTCGACGCCAGACTGGCCCAGCGCAAAACGACTTTCAAACTGAAGGGACTCGCCGACATCGTGCAGGCGCGATCGATCGACATGATCGGCCACGAACAAGGTTATCTTATTCTCAACGATCTGAACTATGTCCCGCGTCCGTCGCTGCAGAGTTATGCCGCCATGACCGCCGGACTGATGCAGCTCAACCAGCGTCACCTGACCGAACGCGGCCCCGACTTCCTGCTCTATCGCCCGGATACCATCGACGGCCGGTTGCCCACCCTTGACGACTCCCTCGCCGTCAACGCGATGCTGCGGCACTACACCTTCGCATCGTCGCAGGACAATTTTCTGCTGTTCGAGCGTCGCGCGGACGCCACACGCGAAACCACCACCGGCGAACCGGTTGCAGTGATGGACATCGGCTGGAACGAGACCATCATGCCCCCTCAGTCCGGTGATGACGTGATCTGGTGCGAGATCGACATCAAGCCATCCGCCCTGCAGATGCTGCGCGATATCGGCCACCCC
>CBINJL010000284.1:0-5016 GCA_966250925.1 uncultured Opitutus sp.
AAGCGACTGGCTCATCGGCATCAACGGCACCCGCGCCCTGACCAAACGCATGTTCGGTTCCCGCGCCGGCAACGTCGCCTCAGTCGGTCGCGTGCAGACGCCGACGCTTGCGTTGCTCGTCGCCCGCGAACTCGAAATCCGCAATTTCAAGCCGACCGATTTCTGGCGCCTCACCGCCAACTTCGACATCGCCGCCGGCCAATACGAAGGCGTTTACCAGCGGCCCGATTTCAAAAAGGAAAACGAGCTCGATCGCGCCGATCGCGTTTGGGACGAGGCCGCCGCCCGCGCCGTGCTCGCCGCCTGCCAGGTCAATCCGCCCGCTACCATCAGCGAGGAAAAGAAGGCCACCACCCAGATCGCGCCGCGCCTCTACGATCTCACCACGCTCCAGCGTGAGGCCAACAACCGCTTCGGCATTTCCGCCCGCCGCACGCTCCAGATCGCCCAGGCGCTCTACGAGAAGCACAAGATGATCACCTATCCGCGCACCGATTCGCGCGCGCTGCCGGAGGATTACATCCCGACCTGTCAGGAAACGTTGCAAAAGCTCGAAGGCGATCTGGCCGAACACGCCTCGACCGCGCTCAAGTCCGGCTGGGTGCGGCCCAACAAACGCATCTTCAACAACGCGCAGATCTCGGACCACTTTGCGATCATCCCCACCACCGCCGAGCCGCGCAAACTCGACGATCTCGAAGCCAAGGTTTACGACATGATCGCACGTCGCTTCGTCGCGGCGTTTTTCCCGGTGGCCAAGTTCGACGTCACCACCCGCATTTCCACCGTCGCCGGCGAACATCAGTTCAAGACCGAGGGCAAGGTGTTGACCGAGGCCGGCTGGCTCGCGGTCTACGGTCGCGATGCGGCCGGCGCCGCCGTGGCCGAGCCCGGCACCGCCGGTGCCACCAAAGACAAGACTCTGCCCGCCGTCGCCGCCGGCGAATCCGCCCAGGTCGCCGAAGTGACGTTGCACGCCGAGCAGACCAAGCCGCCGGCGCGCTACAACGAAGCCACCCTGCTCTCCGCCATGGAAACCGCCGGCAAGCTGGTCGATTCCGAAGAACTGGCCGAGGCCATGAAGGAACGCGGGCTCGGCACCCCGGCGACCCGCGCCGACACCATCGACGGCCTCATCCGCCAGAAATACGTCGAGCGCGAGCAACGCGATCTGATCCCGACCGCCAAGGCCGAGCAATTGCTCGAATTCCTCCACGCCGTCGAAGCCGACGTGTTGACCAAACCCGACATGACCGGCGAGTGGGAATACAAGCTGCGCCAGATGGAATTCGGCCGCTACAACCGCGGCGCCTTCATGGACGAGATCGTCAAGGTCACCGAAGGCATCGTCGATCGCACCAAGAACTTCAACGAGGAGGAAGGTGACGTCCGCGAGACCGACATCGTTTCCCCGACCGACGGCAAACCGCTGCTCGAAACCTTGCGCACCTTCCGTTCGCAGGACGGCGTGATCACGGTCTATAAAGTCACCAGCGGCCGCCGCCTCGAAGAGGCCGAAGTGCGCGAACTCGTCACCGCAGGCGAACTCGGCCCCATCGACGGCTTCGTGTCCGCGCGCACCGGCAAACATTTTCCAGCCAAACTCAAACTCGTCGACAACGGTGAAGAGGGCAAAAAGAAGGTTGAACTCGACTTCGGCCAAAAGGAAACCGCCGTCGGCGAACTGGAGCCGTTCTGGACCGATCCCAAGACCGGCGCCGAGCTCTGTGAAGACGCCACCAATTACGTGCTGCGCGAAAAGGACGGCGACGAATGGAAGCAGGCGTTCCGTGTCGGCCGCATCATGTGCCAGAAGGAAATCACCCGCGACCATGCCATCCAGATGGTCGAGTCCGGCAAATCCGAACTGATCAAGGGATTCATTTCCAAACGCGGCCGCCCCTTCGACGCCTTCCTGCTCAAGGCCGGCAACCGGGTGCGTTGGGAGTTCCCGCCGCGCGAGGCCAAACCCGGCGCCAAGACGCGCGAGAAAAAGAAGTTTGATCCGACCAAGGCCACGCTCATCGGCCCGAGCGCCGCGCACGGCGACGAGGCGCAGTTGCAAGGCACCAAGGACGCCTGGGTCGTGACCAAGCCGAGCGGCGCTGAAAACGAACCGCGCGTGGTTTTCGAGGTGAAGAAAACGCTCTGCGATCGCGAGATCACCCAGCCCGAAATCGAAACCCTGCTCAAGGACGGCAAGACGCCCGTGCTCGAGGGTTTTGTGTCCAAACGCGGCAGCAAGTTCTCCGCCCACCTGGTCCTCAACAAGACCAAGACCAAGGCCGACTTCGAGTTCCCGCCGCGCTGAGGGCTAGCCGGGCGGCGGCAAAGCCTTTCGAGTTAAAAGTGCGGGCTGAAGCACCGCACTACGACGCCCTCCGTAGCGCGGTGCTTCAGCCCGCGCTGCCCGCCTGTCCATTCTCGTTGCCGTTCTTCATTCTCGCATGAAACCGGCGCCGCACGTCAGCGTCTTTTAACCCATGACCCAACCCCGTCTGGCTGTTCTCGCAATTCTCGGCCTCACCTCCGTGACCGCCGCCGGCTTCGCCTTGCAACAGTATCGCCGTGCCGAATCCCTCGCCCGACAACTGGCCGACGCCGAAACCCGGCCCGTTCCAGCGTCGCGGGCCGACGCTCCAGGCTTTCCCGCCAGTGACGACGCGGAGGTCGCTGCCGACGCGGTTCGCAAGGCGTCTGCAAGTCTGACTTCGCCGGAAACGGACGAAACGCCCGACGACGAGCGACCGGCGCGCGACAACGGCCGCCGCAATTGGGAAGCGCGGATGGAAAATCTGCTCAAAGATCCGCAAATCGCCGCCGCCATGCAGCTCCAACAGCGTTCGCGTCTCGACCGGCGCTACGCCGACCTCTTTGCCCGGCTCAATCTCCCCCCGGAAAAACTCGCCCAACTGCAGGACTTGTTGGTCGAGAAACAAAATGTCGCCCGCGACGTGTTTTCCGCGGCCCGCGAACAAGGCATGGGGCGCGACAATCGCGACGAAATTCGTGCGTTGATCGACGCCACCCAGGAGGAAATCGACGCCGAGATTCGCAGCACGATCGGTGATCAGGCCTTCAACGCCCTGACCCAATACGAGCAGACTTCCGCCCAACGCGGCATGATTGAACAGCTCGAATCCCGCCTCAGCTACAGCGGCACGCCGCTCAACCAAGCCCAGGCCGAAACCCTCGTCGCAATCCTGAGCGAGACGAGTGCGACCACTGCCGGGGACAATGGTCCCGGATTCTTTCCCGGTGGCGGCTCGATCATCACCGATGCCGCCATCGCCCGCGCCCAAGGCGTGCTCTCCGCCGATCAACTTGCCGCTCTGCAGGCGCTGCAGGCTGAACAACAGGCGGGCGCCGCGCTGCGCGACGCCATGCGCGAGCAGCGCCGCAATGGTCCTCCCGCCATGCCGCTGGGTCCTCCCGGCGGGGGCTGAACCAACCCCATCGGTTGCGCCGAGTTTCCCCCGATCCCACGGTCGGGCCCGCGCGGCGGTCGCGATCGCGACGCCCGGACAAATTGCCCTTGCCGGCGGATTCCGCCGCCCGGTAACGTCACCGTTCGGTCGTCCCCTTTTTCTCACCTGAAACACCATGATCGTCACCACCGCTCAGCTCTTTAAGCACGCTTACGGCAAATACGCCGTGGGTGCTTACAACATCAACAACGCCGAACAGGCGATGGGCCTCTTCAAGGGCGCCATCGATTCCAAGGCCCCGTTCATCATCCAGCTCTCGAAGGGTGCGCGTAAATACACCGACAAGCGCATGCTCGAGGCCATCATCCGCGCCTCCTCGGAGATTTTCCCCGAGGCGATTTTCGCGGTGCATCTCGACCACGGTGACGAGGAAACCTGCTACGATTGCATTGATTCCGGTTTCTTCTCCTCGGTCATGATCGACGCCTCCCACGATCCGTTCGAGGAAAACGTCGCCATCACCAAGCGCGTCGTCGAGCGCGCCCACGCCAAGGGCATTTCCGTCGAGGCCGAGCTCGGCATGCTGGGCGGCGTCGAAGAGGACATCCAGGTCGACGAAGGCAACGCCTGCTTGACCGATCCGGCCGAGGCCGAGGAGTTCGTCAAACAGACCGGCTGCGATTCCCTCGCCTGCGCCATCGGCACCTCGCACGGCGCCTTCAAGTTCAAGGGCAAGCAGTCGCTGCACTTCGATGTGCTCGACAAGATCAAGGCCCGCCTGCCCGGCTTCCCGCTCGTCATGCACGGCTCGTCCTCCGTCCCGCAGGACGAGGTTGCCCGTATCAACGCCGCCGGCGGCACCATCCAGGACTCGATGGGCGTCGACGTGAACGAGTATCTGCCGGCCGCCAAGCGCGGTGTGACCAAGATCAACATCGACACCGACGGTCGCCTCGTCTGGACCCGCGTCCATCGCGAGTTCTTCCGCGACAATCCCGGCCAGTTCGACTTCCGCCCGCCGGGGAAGATCTTCATCGACGAATACGCCAAGTTCATCGCCAGCCGCAACCAGCTCCTCGGTTCCGCCGGCCAGCTCGACGATCTGCGCGCTTCGCTGTCGGCCTGATCGGCCGCGTCGCAAACGCCCCGCGCGTTTTCGATTTCCCAATCCCGCAACGCGTCTCCCTCTCGGAGGCGCGTTTTCTTTTGCCGCGTTGCCAACCGTTTGTATCTCAGCGTGGCGTGAGAATCCGCCGCCGTGTCGTCGTTTCGCTGTCCTCCGTGGTTGTTGTCGCCGTGCTCGCCTGGCTGATCTACGCCCGCCTCCTCAGCCATTCACGCACGCTGCCGGCCGGCGTTTCCTTTGCCTCGCCGCAGGTTGCGGTCACCGCGGATCAGGTCGAGTTTCTGGCCGACACCACCGGTCAGAGCGAGGGCCGCCGGATTTTTGAACAGCAAATATTCGATCGTGTTCTCACCCGTATCGCCGACGCCGAACGCTTCGTCCTCGTCGACATGTTTTTGTGGAACGACTATCATGGCCAATCGACCGAACCGCCGCACCGTTCCCTGAGTCACGAATTGGTCG
>CBINJL010000285.1:0-5014 GCA_966250925.1 uncultured Opitutus sp.
GCCTCCGCCCGGACGACTACGTCCTCAAGCAGAACAGCTACGACCTCGGGGTCGACATCGAGCTGAACGACGCGGTCGAGCGCCTGCGGTTCGAGCACCCGGAGGTCCGGGTGCTGGTGTTTTCCGGCTACGAAAATCCGGTGCTCGTGCGCGAGATGCTCGAAGCCGGGGCCCATGGTTTTGTGGAAAAAACGGCCGGCCTGATGGAATTTAAAAAGGGCCTCGAAACCGTCGCCAACGGCGGCACCTATTTCGGCCCGGCGGTCGCGTCCCTGTTGCGCAATGTGGTCGCCAATCCCGCCGCCAGCGCCACTGCTGATTTCCTTACTGATCGCGAACGGGAAATCCTCCAACTCGTGGCCGAAAGCCACAGCACCAAGGAGATCGCCCAAAAGCTCGGTATCAGCGTCAAGACGGTCGACAACCACCGCACCAATCTGATGCGCAAACTCAACCTGCACGACGTGGCCAGCCTGACCCGTTACGCGGTTGAAATCGGCCTGATCGAATCGAAGGCCACGCTGCTTTGATCCGCGCTCAGTCGGCGGCGCGGTCGCGACTCCCACGGCTGGTCACGACTTCGCGATAACGTTGCGTCAGCAGACTTAAGATCTCCGGTGCCTGCGCCAGCGGCTCCGTCATAATGACGCGTAGAGCCGGATATTCGCGCTTCGCCTCTCCACAGATCGTTGCGATGTCCCCTTCCGGTCCGGCGTGTCGACCGGGCTGCAGGAACTGCAAGGCCACACACACGTCACGTGCGCCGGCCTGCCCCGCCTCGGCCAATGCCGTCGCCAACAGCGGCTCATTAAACGCATAGTCATCGCCCGGACGTCGCTCCATCGATGCCGCCCGCACCGCCGTCACTTCCGCACCAAGTCGCGACTGCAAATACTCGGCGATGCGATCGCGGACTGCGGTTACCTCGGGTTGCGGGCTGCCGTGATCAGTCAAAATGACATGTGATCGTGCCAACTTCGCGACAGTCAACACACGCCGCACTTCGCGTTCGACCGCGGCCGCGACGGCGTCCGCCGAGTTGTCATCGGCCATCACCAACGGACGAGCGAGTCGCACCGCCAGTTCCGGAAAGCGCGCCTGCAGCGCGGCCAGTCTCGCGGGCAAATATTCCGTCAATGCGCCGCTCGGACCAAAAAACAGCGGCAGCGCCACCGCCCTGCCCTGCGGATTGTTCGTGGCGAAATCCGCTAGTGCCGGTTCGAGCAATCGGGCCGGCTGTCCGCCCAATTCCGCCGCATCGACATTACTCGAGTGCAGCAACGAAACCGCCTGCACCGGCCGTCCGATCGCTTCGGCCAAAGCGGTCGCGAGCCGCCGTAAACCCAGCGTCGACGCCGCCCGCAGCGAACCGTTGTCGAACAAAAAGCAGCAATCGGGTTCAAACACAGTCACCTCTTCCGTTAAATAACTTGCCCGACCAAATTCCATCCCCGATAAGTGCAATTCTTCGCCCCCTTTTCCGACTCATGAGCGTATCCGCCAAGAAATTCTTCCTCGTCCTCATCGTTGCGGCCCTCGGCCTGACCGGGTGCACCAAAAAGCCTGTTCGCCCTGATCCCAGTGCGACGATGATGGGCCAATCCGGTGGTGCCGGCTACGCCGACGGCAGCATCCTCAATCCCAACGATCTCGCCGCCGGCGACATGTTCGGAGATGCCAACAGCGGACTGCAGATGCGCGGTGGTGTGATCGAAACCGACGACATGATCCGTGGCCTGCTCGAGCCGGTTTACTTCGATTTCGATCAATCCGGTATCAAGGCCTCCGAACGCGTGAAACTCGAAGCCGCGATCGACTATCTTAACCAGAATCCGCAGTATCGCCTCCTCCTCGAAGGCCACTGCGACTGGAAGGGCACCGGCGAATACAACCTCGGCCTCGGCGATCGCCGTTCCGGCTCCGCTCGCCAATTCCTCGAAACCGCCGGCGTCGCCAGCTCGCGCATCGAGACCTCCTCCAAGGGTGACCTCGAAGCGATTGAAAACGCCGACGAAGGTCAGATGGCGCAGGATCGCCGCGTGGATCTCGTAGTCCTCAAGCAATAAGCGTTCACGCTTCATTTTCATTTCAAAAAAAGCCCGGTCGGAAACGACCGGGCTTTTTTGTATTCGCGACCTGCGTGACGACGCGCGGACTCGTTCGTCAGCCGTGCGCGAGTTTTTGCAGCACTTGTTCGCAGACCCGCATGCCGCGTTCCATCACCCCGAGATGGAAACTCTCGTTCGGCGCGTGCAGGTTGTCTTCCGGCAGGAACAGACCGAACATCACCGAATCGAGCCCAAGCACGCGTTTGATGTCGGCGATGATCGGCACACTGCCGCCTTCGCGTAGATACAGCGGGGCCTTGCCAAACACATCCGTGATCGCCGCGTCCGCCGCCCGGAAGCCTTTCGCCAATACCGGCGACTGATCCGCAGGCGTGTTGCTCCGATCCGGCGGCACCACCACATACGGGGAACCGTGGTGTTGATCGATCAGGCGATAGGTCACGTCGGCGGGCATGCGCTCGGCGATGGTGCGATACATCAGTTCGCGGATTTTTTTCGGGTCCTGATTGGCCACCAGGCGGCAGCTCACTTTCACGCGTGCTTTGCTTGGAATGACGGTTTTCGAGCCTTCGCCCTGATAACCGCCCCAGATGCCGTTGAAGTCCAAAGTCGGCATGAACCGCACTGCCTCGAACGGTGAAAATCCCTTGGTGCTGTAGAACGCCGGAATGCCCAAAAACTCCCGGTAACGCTCCGCGTCGCCGCCATAGTTTTTCAACTCTTCGCGTTCCCACGGCTCGACGTCGAGCACGTCGTCGTAGAAGCCCGGCACATTCACCCGTCCATCGGCATCGTGCAGCGACGCGCACACTTCGGCCAGCGCCTGGATGGGATTGCGCAGCACGCCACCGTGCAGACCGGAATGCAGATCCGACTTCGCGGTCGTGACTTCGATATCGAACAGCACCAGCCCGCGCAGTCCGCAGGTGATGACCACCTGATCTTCGTTGGGAATGCCGGTGTCGGACAGAAAAACGAAGTCGGCTTCACTCAGACGTTCCTGATAACGATCCAAAAACTTCGGAAAACTCGGGCTGCCCATTTCCTCTTCGCCTTCGATCATGAAGGTAATGCGCAATGGCAGGTCGGGCTCCTTTTCCAGCAGACGCGCCACGGCGGCGATGTGGGTCAGCAACGGACCTTTGTTGTCGGCCGCGCCGCGCCCGTAGAGACGTTCGCCGCGTTGTTCCGGCTCGAAAGCCGGCGTGGTCCACAAGTCCAACGGGTCGGCTGGCTGCACGTCATAATGGCCGTAGATGATGACATGCGGCCATGTCGCGTCGCCGCCGCGGCTGGCGAGAATGATTGGATGCAGATCGGTGGTGACCACCTCGACCTCGAATCCGATCGAGCCCAGCAACTCGGTCAGAAAATCGCGCGCGCCCTGCATGCCCACTTTGAAGGCCGGGTCGGCCGAGACACTGGGATGCCGGATGAATTCCTTCAGCTTTTCAATCGGGTCAAACATGTCCCGACCCTGACGCAGCCCCCGACCGCGGGCTAGACCGAAAGCGCGAAAAACGCGCGGCCCTTCGCCTGCTTACGGTGCGCCGATTTCGCGGTCGGCCAGATCGCCTTCAGTCGCTTCGGTCGAACCGATTTCGCCGCCTTCATACTTCGCCTTGGCCTGTTCGTAGAGCGGCAGGTATTGGGGCGCGAGTTCGCTCAAGGTGCGAATGCGGGTCGCGTTGGACGGGTGGGTTGACAACCATTCCGGTGGCGAGGCTTTGCCTTCGTTGGCCTTTTGCATGCGTTGCCAAAACGTGATCGCAGCGCGCGGATCGTAGCCGGCACCCGCGGCAAACTTCAGCCCGATCGCATCGGCTTCGGATTCGTGCAGGCGCGAATACGGCAGGAGGAATCCCGCCGTGGTCACACCGCCCAACGCGGCGCGCGCCAGATTACGCGTTCCGTCGTCAACATCCTGCGACTCCATCACGAGCTCGGAGCCGACAGTAATGCCGCTGGCAATCATCTGATGTGTGACGCGTTCGCCGGAGTGACGCGAACTGACGTGGGCGATTTCATGTCCCATCACCGCGGCCAGTTCGTCGTCGCTTTCCGCGAGCTTGATCAGGCCGGTATACACGCCGACCTTGCCGCCGGGTAGCGCGAAGGCGTTGAGCTCATCCGATTCGAAAACGACGAATTCCCATTGGGCGTTGGGCAAGGAGCGCCCGACCGATTCCGCGATCCGTTGTCCGATGCGTTTCACCCGATCATTGGCAACCGGGCTCTCCGAAATGTTTTCCTCTTTTTTGATCTGGGCAAAGGCGGCCAAGCCCATCTGCGCCTCCTCGGCCGGCGAGATGGCGATGACTTGGCGGCGTCCCGTTTCGGGCACGGTGGAACAGGCGGAGAGGCCAAGAAGTGAAGCAACCCCCAGCAGGGTAATCCAAAGACGGGATGACATGGCCGGCACATTACGGTCGGCGCGTCGTTCCGCAATGCTCTGGCTAAAAAACAAAAACGCCGTCCCAAGCGGACGGCGTTGCTGAAAAAACAGGCTTTGGGGCCTCAGTGTTTGAAGTGGCGGATGCCGGTGAAGACCATTGCCATGTTGCGCTCATCGGCGGCGGCAATGACTTCCTCGTCGCGCACCGAACCACCTGGTTGGATCGCGCAGGTCGCGCCGGCGTCGGCGGCGGCGACGAGGCCGTCGGCAAACGGAAACAAGGCTTCGCTGGCCACGACCGAACCCTTCAAATCAAGCCCCGCCTCGCCCGCCTTCCAGACCGCGATGCGCGAACTGTCGACGCGCGCCATCTGGCCGGCGCCAACACCGAGCGTGCGTTCGCCGGTGCAGTAAACGATGGCGTTGGATTTGACGTGCTTGCAGATCTTCCAGCCGAAGAGCATGGCGGCCCATTCGCTTTCGGTGGGCTGGCGCTTGGTCACGACTTTGAACTCGCTCAACTTGCCGAGCGTGCGGTCGCGGTCCTGGA
>CBINJL010000286.1:0-5010 GCA_966250925.1 uncultured Opitutus sp.
ACCTCGCCGGTCGCGGTGGCCGAGGGCCGCTTGGAAAGGTAGTTGACCGCGCCGCCGACCGCGCCTTCGCCGAACATGAGTCCGGCCGGGCCCTTGAGCACCTCGACCCGGTCGAGGATAAACGAGTCGACGGTGCGCGACGATTGCGAGGCGGTGTTTTGGCGGATGCCGTCGCGCATGATGGTCACGCTGTTGCCGCCGAAACCGCGGGTGGTGTAGTTGGGAATCGAGCCGTATTGAGTGCCGCCGGTCATGCCCACGGCGGCCTCGACGGCCTCGACGGCGGTGCGCAGCCCGCGGGCCTGCATCACCTCCTGCGAGACGACGGAAACCGAGGCCGGGAGGTCACGGTTGGACAGGCCCACGCGCGAACCGCTGGCGGGCGAGGCGTCGAGCGGCAGCGAGAAATGGCGCAGCTTTTCGGCGGATACCTCGACGGCATCGAGCTCGATGGCGTCGGGCGGAATGGATTGGGCGGTCACGTCCGCAGTCGTGAGAACGACCGACAGCAGGACGGGAAGGGAAACGGAAAAACGGGACATGGAAGGGCGAAACACTGAGTTCAGAAGGAAGGCGATCGCGTGTCCTCCGCGCAGGGAGGCACACAGACAAACGCACCGCGCACGATGGTGTGACGGGCGGACAGAAGCGGAATCGAACTCAGGCTCGCGGTGGCGGGGCCGGCGGAGCGGTGGCCAACGGCGGCGGCAGGGCGCGGTCGCTCAGCAACCACGTCTCGGGGGCGGGCGCGGCGACAACGACGCGGGGAGCGTGGTCGAGCGCCAGCAGGATCTTTTGCGTGCCGGATTCGGCGGGCGCAGGGTGACCGTTTTCATCGGTCGACTGCCGGGCGTCCTGCACAAAGGCGCACACGTTGCAGAGGTTGTCGGGGGTGAAGGTCAACCGGGCGGCGTCGAGGTAGGACATCGACTGCGCGTAGGAGGCGAACATCTTGCCCCAGGCAAACGTCTGCACCAAATCCCAGTGGCTGCCCGTGGCGAAGAGCCACGCGGTCAGGGTCACGATGAGGGAGAGGCGCCGGCGCATTGGCGTCCTTGATGGATGGGTGCGACGCGGCAGGGCAAGATTCGTTTTGCGGCGAGGGGGGTTACATTTCAGCGCGAACGAGGTGGGCGATTAGCGATGCTATTGCGAGATGCTTGCTTGCTCCGCGCAGGATCACGTCAGCGAATTCTGCGCATGAGTTCTGATTCCGATCTGTCGCCGTTGCCCGATGCGCCGCAACCCGGCCGCTACCGCCATTACAAGGGCAACGACTACGAGGTGGTCGGGCTTGCGCGCCATTCCGAAACCCTGGAGCCGCTGGTCGTGTATCGGGCATTGTATGGCGAACACGGCCTGTGGGTGCGCCCGGCGGCGATGTGGAACGAAACGGTGTCCCTGTCCGACGGGCGGCGGGTGGCACGATTCGCCCGCCTCGCGATGTAGGGCGCGCATGGATACGCGAGGGCCTCGCCGTCGCGTTTTCGGAAATGCTCAGTCGAGCATGGCGGGAAAGGCGGCGAGTTTTTCCGGGTTGCGTAGGGCGTAGACGGCGGCGATGCGGCCATTGCCGATGGCAACCGTGAGCGCGGTGGTGAGCTCGCGATTTTCGTAGATGAGCATGCCGGGCACACCGTTGAACCAATGCGGCACCATGGCCACCGTGTCGCGCGTCCAAAACGTGGCGCCGATGCGGGCAAAGAACGCCGCGACCGGTTCGCTGCCGCGCAGGATTTCCGGCACGGCCTGGACCTTGCCGCCGCCGTCGGAATGCAACTCGGCCGCGTCGGCGAGCAATGTTTTCAAGGTTTCAAGATCGCCGCTGCGGGCGGCCTGGAGAAAGGCGCCGACGAGGCGTTGATGTTCGTCGGGCGTGGTGGAGAACCGCGGCTTCTCGGCGTGCAGTGCGGTGCGCGCGCGGGAGGCGAGTTTGCGGCAGGCGGCGGGAGTTTTGACGAGGATGCCGGCGATCTCGTCGAAACTGTAGGCGAAGATTTCGTGGAGCAGAAACGCCGCCCGCTCGGCCGGCGTGAGCGTTTCCAGCGCGAGCATCAACGCGACCGAAACGGAGTCGTCGATCCGGGCGCGTTCCGCCGGATCGGCGGCATGCTCGTCGATGAACGGCTCGGGCAGCCACGGGCCGACGTAGTTCTCGCGGCGCACGCGGGCGGAGTTGAGCAAGTTGAGGGCGAGGCGGCTGCACACGGTGATGAGCCAGGACCGGGCGTTTTCGATACGATCGACGTCGGCCTCGCGCCACTTGAGATAAGTTTCCTGCACCACATCCTGCGCGTCGGCGAGGGTGCCGAGCATGCGGTAGGCGAAGCCTTCGAGCAGGCGGCGGTTGCCTTCGAAGATGACGGTTTTTTCGTCCATGGCGGAGAGAGTATTGCGCGGTCCGGCGGCTTGAGGCGAGTCACCCGGCGCTGTTCGACATGAGCACGGCGAAGCGCCAGCCCGCGGGCGTCTTGCGGTAGATGTGGGTGTATTTTTGCTGTGGCGGATAGGTGGGGCGGCCGTCGGCGGCGGGAGCGACGACGAGATTTTGGCGGCCGATTTCGATGGCGAGATCGCCGGCGCGTTCGATGCGCAGCGGGGATTTGTTCATCGAAAGAATCTTGGTCGTGCCGTCGCGCAGGGAGCGTTGCGCTGCGAGGAAGTTGTCACGTCCGGCGACGACATCACGACCGGGAAACATCCAGTGCACGTCTTCGACCACGAGACGGGTGTAGCGATTGATGTCGCCACTCGCAATCGCCGCGGCCTGGCCCTCGCGCAGATCGGCGATGGCGTGGCGGTCGGCGACGGTGAAGGCGCCAATCCAGGTTGGTGCTGCGTCGTCTGTGGCTGGCGGTGTCGTGGTCGCAGGCGTGAACAACGCGTCGATCCTGGCACGGGCCTGCGCGAGGTTTTGGTCACGTTGCGCGACGGGGCCGGCGGTGCCTTCGGCGATGAGAGGGGTGACGTCGGTGATGCCGATGAAGGCGAGGATCGAAATCAGATAAGGCGTTTGGAAATCATCCGCCCAGGCCGGCCCGCCGCGGGCGGTGATAAGGCAGGCGGTTTTGCCGGTGAGGAGTCCGTTGAAGCGACCCTTGTCATCCACCGTGAACGTGCGGCCGGAGCGCACGACGTGATCGAAGTAGGCCTTGAGCGAGGAGGCGGTGCCGGAGTTGTAGAGCGGCGCGCTGATGACGAGGGCGTCGGCGGCCTGCAACTCGGCGATCAAGGTGTCGGACAATGCCGCGGCAGGCGGCGCTTTGCCGATCGCCTTGGCGGCGTAGAGCGCGTCGATCGTAGCCTGGTCGAGATGCGGCACGGGATCGCGGGTGAGGTCTCGATTGACGACCCGACCCTCGGGATGAGTTGCGAGCCAGCGGGCTTGGAAGTGATCAGCGAGGCTGCGGGAATGCGAGCCGTTGGTGCGGGCACTGGTATCGATGCGGAGGAGTGTCTTCATGTTCAGAATGGGTTTTCGGAATGAAGACAGCACAGCGCGGTGAAATGTGACCGCTGGCGGAGTTCGCGAGGTGTCAGGCCGTGATCGTGGGCACGTCGTAGCGTGGGATATAGGCGTCGCGGGTCGCGAGCACCAGGCCCTCGCACAACGCTTGGGCAATGAGCAGCCGGTCGAACGGATCGGGATGAAGCGGCGGCAGTGTGAGGGTGCGCTGGGCATGGGCCGTCGTGACGGGCAATTCCTCAAAGCCGTCGGCGATCAACAGGTCGGCAAAATGGGGCGGGAGGCGGAGTTTGCCTTTCGCCATCTTCAGCCCGAGTTCCCAGATCGAAGCCGGGCTGAAATAAGCCGCGTTGCCCGGGTCCTGCAGCAACGGGCGCAATTTGGGGCTCAGCAACCGGGGGTCTTCGAGCCACCAGATCAGGACGTGGGAATCGAGCAGCAGTCTCACGCGTTATCCTCCGCTACCATCGAATCCGACTTGGGAGGCGTTTCGTGGTATAGCGGGCCGTCCGCCATCTGCGCGGTGAGCGCGTCATCCTGATCCCAACAATCCGGCGAAGTCCAAATCTGCCCCTTGAGCTGACCCCCCACCCGCGGACTCTTTGCCACTTGATAGGCAACGAGTTTGGCCAGCGGTTTGCCGGCCTTGGCGAGGATGATCTCTTCCCCAGCGGCGGCCTGATCCACCAGCCGCGACAGGTGCGTCTTGGCGGCCTGGATGTTGATGGTTTTCATGTTAACCAGACCAGACTTGGTCTGGTCTGGTTTGTCAATGCGGCTTAAGCGATGATCGTCATCGGCTAAGATCACCTTGCCCCGGCAGTAACAAGTCCGGCCGCGCGGACCCTCCCGCTTTGCCAGACACGCCCTCGTCTCCTGACTTAAAATTGTTGCCTTGCTGCTTCCTTATTATGGCTTAAAGAAGCACGAAGCTAACAAATCTATGCCTACGCCGCATCATCCTTCCGCCGCCGTGCGCAAGTCGCTCAGTCAGCTCGGTGCTGACATCCGTGACGCGCGACGGCGTCGCCGGCTGCCCATGGCGGTCGTGGCTGACCGCGCCTTTACGTCACGGTCAACATTGCAGCGCATCGAGGCGGGCGACCCTGCCGTGAGCATTGGCATCTACGCGGCTGTGTTGCACGCACTGGGATTGTTGGATGAACTTGGCCGGCTCGCCGCCCCGGAGACAGACACGGTTGGTCAGACTCTCGTTGCCGACGCGTTGCCACAGCGCATCCATCTCAAACGGTCCGCGGACTGAGCGCGCATGGCGGATTTCGAGATTCATCTTTCCGACGGCACCGACACCCGGCTGATCGGGCGGGCGCACGGCAACCGCGCACGGGGCAAGGAAACCGTGTTCTTCGAATACGCCGACGCGTGGCTGCGCGATGCCGGGCGTTTCGCGCTTGAGCCTGCGCTTCCATTGACTCGTGGCGGGTTCGCTCCGCCGGCGGGACAAGTCATTCCTGCCGCGCTGGGAGACTCCGCGCCGGACACGTGGGGGCGTCGGCTGATGCAGCGTGCCGAACGCAGGCAGG
>CBINJL010000287.1:0-5008 GCA_966250925.1 uncultured Opitutus sp.
CGACCGGCTCACGCTCACGTTCGACGCGACCAACCTGACCGACGAGGTTTACCAGAGCTACTACGAGTATCCCGAAACTCACAACTTCGGTTCCTCGATCTACAGCACCACCTTCGCGCTGGGCGCCCGCTACAAGTTCTGAGCGCCGCCTGCGTTTTTCTTGGTTGTCACCAAAAGTCGAATACGACGGGCGTCCCGCAACGGACGCCCGTCCTGTTTTCCAATCCCTTCGCCGCAACCGTCGGTCCGTTCGCATCGTAGCGCGGCGCTTCAGCCCACGCTGCCGGGACGCCGGTGAGCACGAATCGGGATCGAGATCAGTCTGCCAAACGCTCCATTGCCATGAATCGCCCTTACGCGCTTGCCGTCGTCCTCACCATGTTCACCGCCGGTCTGCTGGCCCAGGATCTGCCGGCGCCGACGTTTGGCAATGTCACCGTGCACGATCCCTCGATCATGCGCGCGGCCGACGGCACGTTCTACGTTTATGGTTCGCATCTCGCAGCGGCGCGGTCGGCGGACCTGATGCGCTGGGAGCAGATCTCGACCTCCGCCACTGCGGGGAATCCGCTTCAGCCCAATCCCGCCGCGGAGTTTTCCGAGGTGCTGACCTGGGCGCAGGCCACCACCTTTTGGGCGCCCGACACCATCCGTTTGGCGGACGGCCGTTACTATCATTACTACTGCGCCTGCCGCGGAGACTCACCGCTCAGCGCGATGGGACTGGCGGTTTCCGACGCGCCCGGCGGTCCGTTTGAACACGTCGCCGTGCTGTTGCGTTCCGGCATGTCGGGTCCGGGTGAAGACGGCACGCCCTACAATGCGACCGTGCATCCCAACGCCGTCGATCCCAGTGTCTTCTTCGATCAGGCCGGCCGCTTGTGGATGGTTTACGGTTCCTATTCCGGCGGCATCTACATCCTCGAGCTTTCGCCCACCACCGGACTGCCGCTGGCGGGGCAGGGCTACGGCAAAAAGTTGATGGGCAAAAACCATTCCCGCATCGAAGGCCCCTACATTCTCTATCAGCCGGAAACCGATTTCTACTACCTCTTCGTGTCCTACGGCGGACTCGCGGCGGATGGCGGCTATAACATGCGGGTGATGCGCTCGCGTCAGCCCGATGGCCCCTACGTGGACGCCGCCGGCAACGACATGACGACGGTCGGCGGCGCCAATGGCACGTTCTTCGACGATGCCGCCATCGCGCCGTTCGGCGTGAAGCTGATGGGGAATTATCAATTCGTCACCGAGCCCGGCGAAAGCGGCCAATCGCGCGGCTACATATCGCCCGGACACAATTCAGTGTATCGCGATCCGGAATCCGGCCGCTGCTTCCTCGTCTTCCACACCCGCTTTGTCGGCCGCGGCGAACAGCACGAGGTGCGGGTGCACCAGATGTGGTTCAATGCCGACGGCTGGCCGGTGGTCGCGCCGCATCGTTACGCCGGCGAAACCATCGGTGCCACCCATGTCGGCCGGATTGTCGGCGACTACAAATTGATCGACCACGGCAAAGACATCTCGGCGGCGGTGAAGGCGTCGACGCGGATAACCTTGCGCGCCGACGGCACGATTACCGGAAGCGTCACCGGAAACTGGATACTTTCCGGAGAAAGCTCCGCCACGCTTGAAATCGGCGGCGCAACCTATCGCGGCGTGTTCGCGCGCGGCTGGGACGACGATCGCGGCCGCTGGGTGGAAACCTTCACGGTGCAATCCGCCACCGGCGTTTCGCTTTGGGGCAGCAAGCTCACGGTCAACGTGGCGCCGGTCTGGCTGCAGCAGCCGGAAGCGCAGACCGTTGCCACCGGGGGGCGCACGACTTTTCGCGCCCTGGCCAGTGGCGAACCGATGCCTGCCTATCAATGGCGCAAGGACGGCGTCGCGTTGCCCGGAAAAACCGGCGTGGAGCTGGTGTTGAACTCGGTGGCGGCTGCGGATGCCGGCGAATACTCCGTGGTCGCGACCAATGCCGCGGGCGCGATCACGAGCGCGGCGGCGACGCTCGCGATCAGCGCGCCCGCCAACATCATCACCGCTCATCCGGAGAGCCTCACCCGTCCGGCCGGAAGTGCGGCCGAGCTGCGTGTGACCGCGGGCGGCGAAGGGGCGTTGACGTATCAATGGTTCAAGGCCGGCACGGCGCTCGCCGGCGCCAACGCCGCGGTTCTGAGTTTTGCCGCGCTCGCCGCTGCCGATGCGGGCGATTATACCGTGGTGGTGACCGATGCCGGCGGCACACATCGAAGTCGCCTCGCCAGCATCATCGTGGCGCCTCCTCAGCCCGGTCGTCTGAGCAACGCTTCGATTCGTTCGGTGGCGGGCCGCAACGGCGCACCGTTAATCATCGGCATGGTCGTGGCCGGCGGCGCGAAGGACGTGCTCATCCGTGCGGTCGGTCCCACGCTTGCGACGGAATATGGCGTTGGCGGGGTGTTGCCCGATCCGGAACTCGCGCTTTACGCGGGTGGCGATGTCCCCGCGGCGACCAACGACAATTGGGGCGAGGCCGGGGCGGCGACAACGTTGAGTGCACTGTTTCAAAATCTCGGTGCGTTTCCGTTGCCCGATGCAACCAGCACCGATGCGGCATTGGTGGCGCCGGTTTCCGGTCCGGTCACCGTGCACGTCAACAATCGTCCGGTCGGACCCGACGGCGTGGTCATCGTTGAAGCCTACGACACGACCGCAACGGTTTCTCCGCGGTTGTTGAATGTCTCGGCCCGCAACTTTGCCGGCACCGGTGATCGCACGCTCATTGCCGGATTTGTGATCGACGGCAACGTGCCCAAACGTCTCCTGATCCGCGGTGTCGGTCCCACCCTCGGCGACTTCGGCGTGGACGGCACGCTGATCGATCCGCATCTCGAAATTCACACCCGTATCGACGGAGTCGATACGATCGTGGCGACCAACGACGACTGGGGCTCGGAGGCCGGCGTGGCCTCCGCTTCGGAAGCGGCGGGAGCCTTTGCGCTCAGCGCGGGATCGGCCGACGCCGCACTGGTCGTGACGTTACCCGCGGGCGCCTACACCGCGCATGTTGCCGGCAAATCCGGCGACACCGGAGAAGCCATTGTCGAAGTTTACGAACTGCCGTCGCCCTGAAGATTTTACAGGAGGAAACGGAGGGAGACAGAGCGAGCGGTCAGCCTGAAACGGATTTAACAGAAGGAAACGAAGAGAACGAAGGTGAGCTCGCGTCGGAGTAACTCTGTTTCCCTCTGTTCTCTCCTGTGAAAAAACCCGCGGTGGAGTGGCTTCGTTTTCCTTCGTTCGCTTCTGTGAAAAAATTCTCACAGGAGGAAACGGAGAGAAACAGAGCGGTCAGCGTGAAGCGGATTTAACAGAAGGAAACGAAGAGAAGGAAGGTGTCTTGTAGGGGCGCACCTCGCGTGCGCCCGCGGTGGAGTGGCTTTCCTGTTTTGATTAAGGCCCGCGCCCTTTAACGTGCTCTGGAATGAGCAGGCCAAAGTAGCGGGAGCATCCTGCTCCCGATCCACCGCCACGCCACTGCGACGGGAGCTGGAAGCTCCCGCTACTCTGAGTGTGATGCACGAGGAGAGTCCGCTTCGGAGTAGATCTGTTTCCCTCTGTTCCCTCCTGTTAAAACCAGCGGCGGAGTGGCTTCGTTTTCCTTCGTTCCCTTCTGTGAAAAAAAACCAACAGCGGAGTGGTCGGCGTTTAAACCGGGGGGGTGAAAACAAAATCCGCGCCGTAGCCGCCGAGGAGTCCGCCGTCGTGCCAGGTCACACCGAGGTCGTCGCTGTAGACTGTGCCTGCTTCGAATGTCGAGGCCCACAATCTGCCCGGCTGGTGCGGATCGAAGGCGAGCACGAAGACGTTGCGGTTAGGCAATCCGGCGCTGCGGTCGGTCCAGCTTTCGCCGCCGTCGGTCGAAACGCGCACGCCGATTTCCCAGCCGCCGCTGGCGATCAGGTTGGCGTCGTGTGGCGCGAGGCTGGCCGCGTAAAGATTTGCCGTGGCGGTGACCGGATCGACGACGCGCCAGGTCGCGCCGGTGTCGTCCGAAAGCCAGGCGCCGCTTCCCAGCGTGACGGCAAACAGTCGCGTCGGCTGGAGCGGGCTTTGTCGGACGCGAGTGACGTAGGCGGGTGGAAAATCCAACGGCTGCCACGAACGTGCGGCATCGGTGGAGACGTAGAGTCCGTGTTCCATGCCGAGCAGCACGCGTCCCGGTTGAGTGCGGTCGGCCACGAGGGTTTGGCAATAGAGTCGGTCGAGTCCGGTCTGTGCCGGCGCCCATGTCCGGCCGGCGTCTTCCGAGCGCCACGGCCCCCACATCGACGCGGCGTAAACGATGTCCGCGTTGCCCGAGTCGAAGGCCAGCGCGCGCACATCGACGGTCGCCCAGCCGGTGGTCTTGCGCCAGGTGCGGCCGCCGTCGGCGGTGCGCACGATGCCGTCGCCTGAGGCGATCAACTGCACCGCCGGATCGTGCGGATGCTGCGCCACGGTGGCGACACCGAGAATGCGGGGGCCGACGGGTTTCCAATCGCCGGATTTCGTGCGCCGATACAGTCCGGAATCCGATGGCGTGGCCGTGTTGCGCTGCGCGCCGGTGAGGGTGAGCGCGGCGTAGAACGCGCGTCCGGCGTCGGTGGCGGGCACGGCGGAGTTTTCCGGCGTCGGAGGCGGCAAGGTGCAGGTGCCCCACGACACGTCATTGAAATCCAAATACAGACTTTCGTCTCCGTGGCGCAGAGTCAGCGTGCGGCTCCCGGTCGCGGCCTGGCCGAACGGACTGTCGAACAACGGCCAGTTGCCATAGTCGACCGGCGTGCCATCGCATCGCGGCGTTTCGCCGTAACGCACCTCCATGCGGGAGCCGTCGAGCGCGGTGAAGGTGGCGGCGGGCGTCGGATCGAGCGAAAACTTCAGTGGCAATGCGCGCACTCTGTCCTGAAAATCTGAATACGATGCGAAATCGCGCGCCGGTGCCACCTGCACGACGTAGCCGTTGCGGCAGGCTTCGCTGACAAAG
>CBINJL010000288.1:0-5006 GCA_966250925.1 uncultured Opitutus sp.
CACGCGAACTTCACCGGCAACATCGTCGGTGGTTCCTCCGGCGCCAACACGTTCGGTGAGCGTGAAGTGTATGCCGGTTATGTCGAACTGGCGGTGCCGGTCATCGACTCGGTCGAGCTCCAGCTCGCCGCCCGTTATGAAGACTACTCCGACTTCGGTGACACCACCAAGCCCAAGGTGGCCATCAAGTGGCGTCCGCTGCCGGAGCTCATCCTGCGCGCGTCTTACGGTGAGTCGTTCCTCGCTCCGAATCTGCCCTACCTCTACACCACCCAGAGTGTGAGCTTCTCGTCGACCTTCCTGATCGACCCGCTCCGTCCGGATGATCCCGCCAATCAGGTCCGCCAGCTGGGTGGTGGCAATCCGGCCCTGCAGCCTGAAGAGACCGATGTGATTTACGCCGGCTTCGTCCTGTCGCCGTTCGAGCGCAACCGTGACAGTCTGTTCCGCAGCCTCACCTTCTCCTTCGACTACATCGAGTTCGATCAAACGAACCTGATCAATTCGTTGGATGCCGAGGACATTCTCGACAACCTCGACCTCTACGGAGATCTGGTGATTCGCAATCCTCCGGCGCCGGGTGAAACCATTGGCACGATCAGCAGCGTGATCACCACCTTCCAGAACGTCGACGATGCCAAATACACTGGCTACGACTTCGAAGTGTCGTGGGACCACGACTTCGATTCGCTCGGCAACTTCCGGTTCAATGTCGGTGCAACCTACATCGACAGCTACACCTACGAAGGCTTCGAGCAGGCCGGCACCTACAACATGCCTGACTGGCGCGGCACCGCCACCTTCGCGTGGCGCCGTGGCGACTGGGCGGCTTCCACCTACGTTACCTACATTGGTGCCTACGAGCAGCTCTACACGCTCGGCGACGTCAATGAGCAGTGGCTGTTCAATCCGCAGGTTTCCTACAAGGGCTTTGCGGACATGACCCTCACCCTCGGTGTGCGTAACGTCTTCGACAAGGCGCCGCCGGTTGACCAAGGCTCCACGACCCTGACCAATCCTGGCGTCAACAACATCGAGCCGGCCTTCTGGTATTTCCGTATCGCGAAGGACTTCTAAACCTTTCGGCTTTCGATGAAAGTCGGATAAGTTTGATGACTGCGGGTCCCTGCCGGGACCCGCAGTTTTTATTTTATGCCCCTATGATCCGCCGCATTTTTGCACTTGGTTTGATTTCGTTGCTTCACGTGGTGGCAGAGCCTCCTGCCGGACTCGAAAAATTCTTCAAATCGTTCGCTTTCGACCAAGTGCAACTGTCTCCAGACGGGAGTCAGGTGGCGGCACTAGCCGCCCAGGAAGGGCGTCTTAACCTCTTTATTTTGGATCTTGAAAGCATGGTCCCTCGCCGGGTGACCGCGTTTTGGGACAAGGATGTCGCCAATTACTGGTGGCAGGGGAATGATCGGCTGATATTCACCGTGCAGGAGGATGGTTATCTGGCGGGCGGACTGTTTGCCATCAATACGGACGGTGGCCGGATGCGTGTGCTGGGTGAATCGGTCAAACAGCAGAGCGATCGCGGTTCCCTGGTGTATCGGCATGTCGAATACATGGGCCTGGTCGAGGGCGATCCGGATGACATTCTCGTGTCCAGCAATGAGCGCGACGAATTTGAATACGATATCTACCGGATGAACACCCGCACCGGTCGCAAGCGGCTGGTGGCCCGCAATCCCGGACAGGTCGAGCAATGGGTGCATGACGGCAAGGGGCAGGTGAGGGTGGCGTTCGGACAACGCGGACTCGAACGCTTCGTATTGTATCGGGAAAACAATGACGCCGAATGGAGCGAGGTGCGGCGCAGTGGCCTTGATGAAGGCGAGATCCTTCCGCTGCGCTTCGCCGATGACTCCCGCAACCTGTATGTCCTGAGCAATGTCGGCCGGGACACCTGGTCGCTGCGCCGTTTTGACCCCGTCGCCGGCGAGTTGGGCGAAGTTTATTTTGAGAACCCCGTTTATGATGCGGGAGGCGTGGTGACCGAACTCTCTTCGCGGCGTCTGCTGGGCGTCCGCTACGAGGGCGAAAGGCCGGAAATTGTGTGGTCGGACCCAGAAATGAAACGCCTGCAGGCGATGCTGGATGCCTCGTTGCCCGGCACTTCAAACTGGATCTACAGTCGGAGTCATGATGGCGAGAAGATGATCGTATTGGCTTGGTCGGATCGTGATCCCGGCCAATTCTATCTCCTGGATCGTCCGGCCAAACGCTTGGAGCCATTGGTGGCGCGGGCGCCTTGGATCGATCCGCAACAGATGGCTGAGATGCGCCCGATTTCCTACACGGCGCGGGATGGGCGTAAAATTCACGGCTATCTGACGCTGCCGCCGGGAGCGGGCACGGGACCGCATCCATTGATCGTCAATCCGCATGGTGGTCCTTGGGTCCGTGATTCATGGGGATTCAATCGTGAGGTGCAGTTTCTGGCCAGCCGGGGCTACGCGGTGTTGCAGATGAATTTCCGCGGTTCCACCGGCTACGGTAGGAATCACCTGGAAGCGGGATACGGTCAGTGGGGGCTTGCGATGCAGGATGACATCACTGATGGTGTGCAGTGGGCGATCGCTGAAGGCATCGCGGATCAGGACCGGGTGGCAATCTACGGAGCAAGCTACGGTGGCTATGCGACCATGGCCGGGCTGACTTTTACTCCTGAATTGTATCGGTGCGGGATCAATTATGTGGGGGTTACGGACATCAGTTTGTTGCTTCGCACCATTCCGAAAGCGTGGGAAAGCAGCCGTGAGCAGCTGGAGGTCATGACAGGCAACGCCCGTCGTGATCGCGAGCGCTTGGAGGCCACGTCTCCCTTACGTCACGTCGACCGTATTCGCGTCCCTCTCTTTCTCGCTTATGGCGAACGCGACGAACGTGTGGACATCAAGCACGCGCAGGCGTTGATCGCGCAGCTTAAGAAGCACGACAAAGCCTACGAATATATGGTCAAATCGACCGAAGGACACGGTTACCGTCGCGAAGAAAATCAGATCGAGTTCTACAGCGAGTTGGAGCGATTCCTTGGCCAGCACTTGCGATGAACACCTGTCTGAATCCGATCACTTGCTCGCCACTGCCTGCCAATTTCTTCCATCGATGATTATGAAGCGCCGATTCACACTGCAGTTTTCAGCGCCCATTAGTGTTGCCGCGATCTTCTTGAGTTTCGCGACAGGACTGTGGGCGCAATCGTTTGTTGCGCAGTTGTCACCGGAAGCACGCGCCGCCGTCGGTATTGACAAACTCACTGCGGAGGAACGTGCCGCGTTGGAAGCCGCGATCATGCGCTACGTGGGCGCTCAGCGGGAACAGGCGATGTCGGATGCTTCTCACGACGTGCGTGAGGAACTGGCCGCGCGCGAAACCGAATTGAGTCGGGTGCAGCTGGAACTCGCTGAGACCAAGACGGAGTTGGCCAAAACAAAGGAAGAGGAAAAACCGTCCATGCTTGAGCGCGCTTCGGTGCTTTTAAAGCCGGGCACGCGAATTGAATATTCGACTCTGGAGTCGCGGTTGATCGACCCCTTTAAGGGCTGGAAAAAGGGCACCGAATTTCGCTTGGAAAACGGTCAGATCTGGCGGGTTTACGAAGGTGATTACTGGGCATCTGCCGAGCCGGCGGGAAAGGCGGTAACGATTGAACCAGGAATGCTCGGAAGCTTCTTTATCAGAATTGAAGGTGTGCGTCAGCGGGCGCGGGTCACGTTGGTTGAGGGCCGTTGATTTGCGCCCTCTGGAGGCCTGCTGAGGGCGGCTTACTCTTTCTGCGGAACCGACCACTGGGGTTGCCAGGTGGCGCGGTTTACGGAGCGGTCCAGTTCCAGTATGTTGGCCTCGTCCTGCGCTTCGCCGAGCAGGACGCGGCGCTGATGGCGACCGCTGGACGTGAGCGCCGGCCATTCGTGCACACCGTCGGTGAGGTGCACGTCGCTGAGGCCGAATTGCCCGAGTCCACGCAGCGCAAAACGCACCGGCGTGTCTTGATCGGGAATCGGCACGCTCAAGCCATGGCGGATGTTGGCTTTGGGGCGGGCGGCATGATTGCGAAACTCGATCAGATAACGCTGATGCACGTCGCGCCATTCGCCTGACTCGGTCTGCGTTTGCACGATCAGGCACTGCAGGTTGGGCCGCAGGGTGTGGACATTGGCCCGCAGCATCCAGGCTCCGGCCACTGGCGAAGCGGTGGTCACGGCATCATGGTGTCGGGCGGCCCGTTGCCACCAGCGGCGCAGATCGCTCCATCGTTTTCGATCTGCGCGAAGGATGAGGCAGTTGGGATTGGATTGCGCCCGGCGCCGGGTTTCGAGCCACATCGCCTCGGCGGCATCGCGACCGCGATCCAGTAAGCGCGCAAAGTCGTCGAGCTCCCGCAGCGTGGCGGCGATCAGCGTATCCAGATTTTTATGACGATGGCGGGCGTGCAGCCGTCGCGCGCGCAGGGTCCGTGCGGCGAGGTCGTGAATCAGATGGTCGCGGCCGGCCAGATAATGGCGCCAGCGCAGACTGGCGGCAAAGGCGGAGGGCAGGTATCGTGTCGCGGCAGCGCGGGCAAAGAAACGTTCGTCGGCGGCGTGCCGACCTGGGCCATCGCGGCCCTGCACGGTGTCCCAGTGTTGATGGGTTTCCCAGCGGGCGTAGCCGGAGAACGCACGTTCGTCGCAGGCGAGTATCAGGCGGGCGAATTCGGCGGCACCGTTTGGTCCGTGCACGCGAGTGAATCCGCGGCTGAGCAAGGTGACCTGATCGAACGGTTCGTCGTCCAACCACAGGCCGGCGATGGCGGCGTCGACGACCATCGTGGTCGGCAACGCCAGCCGGTTTGGTTCCCAGCCCGTGACGAGAAAGCCTTCCGCCCCGATGGCGTGACACCGTTTCCACCAGGATTGGGCGTTGGCCAGCCGATCGCCGAAAACGGGCAGCGGTTCGTGGCGAAAGGCGCCGTTCATCGGACACCCCCAGTAGGAAATCCCCTGCGCCCGCAGCGCCGG
>CBINJL010000289.1:0-4994 GCA_966250925.1 uncultured Opitutus sp.
AATTGCCCTGGGCCAACATCCAGAGGCCCGCTGCGCCTGCCGCCACGATGCCGACGGCGCTGGACCACAATAGACTCTTGCGCGGCCCCACGCCAAACCAGAGCAGGCAGCGCACGATCTGCCCGCCATCGAGTGGATAAATCGGCAGCAGGTTGAAGATCAGCAGCAGATAATTGATCCACTGCAACGTCGCCAACCAGATCCAAAAATCGTTCGAGGCCGGGGCCGCCCCGGAGGAGATCAGCAACCGCGCGCCGAATTCGATGATCGGTATGAGCGCCACGTTGACCAATGGTCCCGCCGCGATGCTCCATAACTGCGCGCCGGGTCGTGGTGGCGGTGACACGTAGGCTACCCCGCCCAATGGCCACATCACGATCGTGTCCGCCTGCCCGCCCACCTGACGGCAGGACAACGCGTGCCCGAATTCGTGCAGCAGCACAATGCCGAACAGACTGAGATACTCAAACGCGTGCCAAACCGGCGAATCGTAGGCGTGCTGCCGCTCGGAAATGATCCACAGCGCCACGATCAGCCACGACCAGTGCAGCCAGACCGTGATGCCAAAAACGCGAAACAAGCGGAACGATCCGTTTTGAGTGGGCAGCATGGTCTATGCGGTTAGCCGCATCTCCCTAATCAGGCCAAGAACAAACCCCGGACCCGCCGTCCGCCATTGCCATTTTGCCATCGTCCCGTAGGGTGCTCGCATTGGCTGACGACGCAGCCGCAGCCTGCGTCGGTGGCGCCGCCAGCCATCTCCTCCGCCCCTTCGAATCCCGCAGGCCAAACCAGGAGCCCGCCATGCCCGCAACCAAAGTGAAGGCGTTCCTCGACGCCCATCACGTGAAATACGTCACGGTGCGCCACTCCCGAGCCTACACCGCTCAGGAAGTCGCCGCCTCCACCCACATCTCCGGTCGCGATTTCGCCAAGACCGTGATCGTCATGGCCGACGGCGAGATGGCCATGGTCGTGCTGCCCGCCAGCCAACAAATCTACCTGCCCGATCTCAAGGAGATGCTTGCCACGCCCGACATTCGTCTCGCCGAGGAAGACGAATTTCGCGCCGCCTTTCCCGACTGCGAACTCGGTGCCATGCCGCCTTTCGGCAATCTCTACAACCTCAAGGTCTATGTCGCCAGCCCGCTCGCCGAGGAGCAGGAAATCGCCTTCAATGCCGGCTCCCACACCGAGGTGATCAAAATGAATTACAACGACTACGAGGAACTCGTGCGCCCCGAGATTCTCGATTTCATCACCATCTGAAAAACGACCGGGTCCTTCGAATTCCCGCAGATAGTTTAACCACGAAATACACGAAACACACGTAAGCGAAATCCTGAGCGAGGAGGCAGTGTTGATGGTCGCATATCGACCGGAGGTGGAACCACCGGCATACAGCCCTGAATCCCCGCCATGCTTATTTCGTGTATTTCGTGGTTTCTCAATCACAGCGTCGTATCGCCACGTCTCATCGCGAAGGAGTTTTGCCCGCAGCGGGGTTTCCCTCACGACCGAAGCTCCGGCCCGCCAGGTCATCGTGGGTAGAGACCCGGCGGAGCCGGACTTCGGTTTCAACCCAAATACCGCAGTTGCACCACCGATTGCAGAAATCACCGCGGCCACCCTGCTTCGGCGGAAACCACCGCGGAATAGAAAGTAGAAACCACGAAACACACGAACTACACGAAAGACTTAACCTGGGCTGAGCCTGACACCGAGCCGTTCGGTTTTCGGGTGTTTCGTATATTTTGTGGTTCCCCAAAATTCGGCGTCTCACCGCCAGACTTCGCGACCGAAATCCCAGCCGGCGCGCGCGGGATTGCGGATCATGTGGCCGATGTCGTTGTGATTCGTCACCGTCATCGTCGCGGCATCGTAATGCACCTCGGCGCCGAGACGCTGCGCGAGCACGCCCACGTGCGCCATCTCGGTCAGCGCCGCCGCGTAATCGAAATTCGAACCGGGCAACGGTCCGTCGCCCTTGATCGCGTCGATCCATTCCTGAAACGGTCCGCCGTCGATTCGCCGCAGGGTCTTCGCCGGCGGATTGCGTCGAAAATCCTGCCAGAGTTCTTCGTTGATCAACTTCGGGCTGTTGGGCCGTGCGCCAGTCATCAGAGTGTGGTCATCGCCGATCATCGCCATGCCGCTCTTGGGCATTTCCTGATCCGTCGGCCACTCGGCGAAGCCGGCCGGCTTCATGCCGCCGTCATACCAATTCAGCTTCACCGCCGGCTTGTCGCCGCGCGCCGGAAAATGAAACACGAGGTGCGAGGAGCGCGGACAAAAGCTTTCGTGCACGGCATCGATTGCGCTCACCGTGACTTTTTCCGGCAGGCCGAGATCGAGCGCCCAGAACGGCGCGTCGAGCGTATGACACGCCCAGTCCCCAAGTTCGCCGCAACCGAAGTCCCACCAACCGCGCCACGTGAGCGGATGATACTCCGGCGAGAACGCCCGCTCTGCCACCGGTCCCAGCCACAGGTCGTAATCAAGCGCCAGCGGCACAGGCGCGCTCGGCGGCGGGAACGATTCGGGAATACGAAAATACGGGCCGTCAAAATTCGGTCCATCGAACCAGGCGTGCACTTCGCGCACCGCACCCAAGACACCGGATTCATACCATTCACGCACCAACCGGATGCCTTCCGTCGCATGGCCCTGGTTGCCCATCTGCGTGATCACGTTGAAGTGATGCGCCGCCTTCTGCAGCGTGCGCGCCTGCCAGATGTCGTGCGTGAGCGGCTTCTGCACGTAAACGTGTTTGCCCATCGCCATCGCCAGATACGCCGCCGCGAAGTGATGATGATCGGGCGTCGAAACCACCACCGCGTCAATCTGGTGTTCCAACGCTTCCAACATCACGCGGTAGTCCTTGAAACGCCGCGCCCGCGGATACTTCGCATAGTTTTTCGCCGCCCGATCATCGTCTACATCACAGATCGCCACGATGTTTTCGTCGGCACAGCCATCGAATCCGACATTCGCGATGCCGCCGCCGCCGACAAAAGCGACATTGAGCCGATGCAGCGCCGAAGGTCCGGATTGCCCGATGGCAAAACGTGGCAACGCACTGGCCGCGGCGAAAGTCGCACCGGCTTTAAGAAAGGAACGACGAGACGACGGAAACGGTTTCGGGGTAATCACAACCCTACACCGTAACGTCCGTCATTACGTTGCCAATCCTCTGCTGCCCTCATCGTTGAGCATATCGTGAGGCGACGCTCCTCCCCGGGGAGGCAAACCCAAATTCAGGGTGTAGGGGCGTTGCTGGCGACGCCCGCCGCGGCGGAGTGGCCGATGGCGTGGCCGCGTTGAGGCAGACTGCGGTCGTCGACGAGCGACGACCCTGCAAAACGGCGATCACGCTACGCTATCCCGGCAGATTGGCGCCGTTGGCGGCGATCACTTGCGCATACCAGCGCGCGGAATCCTTCAACGTGCGCTGCTGGGTCTGGAAATCGACGTGCACGAGACCGAAACGATAGCGGTAACCTTCGGCCCACTCGAAGTTGTCCAGCAACGTCCAGTGAAAATAAGCCCGCACATCGACGCCATCGCGAATCGCCCGGCGCAGTTCGCGCAGGTAACGCGCCACATAATCCTGCCGCTGCGGATCGTGCACCGCGCCGTCGAGCGCCACCCAGTCGTGGCTGGCCATGCCGTTTTCCGTGATCGCCACCGGGAGCCCATAGCGCTCGTGCACCCAGGTTGGCCCCCAATACAATGCCGGCGGGGTGACGCGCCATTGAAAGTGACTCGTGGCCACGCCGGGCACGCGCGCCACATGCTCGGGTTCCCCATCCGCTCCGGCGCGCACGAAGTAGCCGTTGTAGATGTTCATGCCGTAGAAATCGATCGGCGCGGAAATGATCGCCATCTCGGCATCGGTGTGGGTCGGAACCGCGTCGCCGTAAGCCTTGTATCCTACTTCCGGATACTTTCCGCGCAGCACCGGCTCGGCCCACCAGGCCTGGTTCCAGACCGAGTCCGGCGCAACCGACCAGTAGGCCTGACGCGCTGCTTCACGATCGGCTTCGCTGTCAGTCAGCGGCACCGCCACGTCGCCCGTCGGCGCCCAGCCGATGAACGGCGTTTTCTTCGCGCCGGCACGGATGACCTGCACCGCACGGCCGTGCGCCAGCAACGCGTTGTGCACCGCGCACAGAACGTGCGGCATGGCCATGCGGTCGCCGGGCGCGTGTTCGCCGGTGCAGTGGCCGAGCCCGATGAAACACTGCGGCTCGTTCACGGTCATCCACTTCGTCACGCGGTCGGACAAGCGCTCTGTCACTACCGCCGTATAATCGGCAAACCACTGCGAACTGTCGGCGTTTAGCCAGCCGCCGCGACGCTGCAGCGCCAGCGGGTAATCCCAGTGGAACAGCGTCAACCAAGGCTCGATGCCGGCTTCGAGCAGCCCGTCGACCAAACGATCATAATACGCGAGCCCCTGCTCGTTCACCGCGCCGGTGCCTTCCGGCAGGATGCGCGACCACGACAACGAGAACCGGTAGGCCTTGAGTCCGATTTCCCGCATCAAGCCAACGTCCTCGGACCAGCGATGATAGTGATCGCAGGCGATGTCGCCGGTGTGGCCTTCAAACACCTTGCCCGGCTGGCGGCAGAACCGATCCCACACGGAAGGCCCGCGTCCGTCCACCGCGGCGGCACCTTCGATCTGATAGGCCGACGTTGCGGCGCCCCAGGCAAATCCGGTTGGGAAACTCATAGGCAAAGCCGCGCCACCATGAAAGCCCGCCACGAGCTGGCGAGTTTCCTTTCAGTTAACAGTGACCGGCTTGCCCAACTCCCGCCCCGCGCAGCACCGGATTTCGGGTTAGAGAAAATACCCGCGCTGTTTCTCGCTGATCGGCACACCTGTGCGCTCCATCACCCGCTTCTGATCCTCACAGATTGCACGTTTGGATCGATTCGACTTGTTGCTCAAAATTTAGCTCGGGTGATACGGGACCATCACCGGCGTT
>CBINJL010000290.1:0-4989 GCA_966250925.1 uncultured Opitutus sp.
AAGTCTGCCGTGTCATGGCGTCGGACAACTCGCTCAAGCTATCGCCAAGATGCACGAACACCGGGCGGTCACGGGCCGCGGCGACGGTTTTCGCCTCATCGAGAGAATCCAGCCACGCGACCTCGGCGCGGGCGGTGAGGGAGAAAACGAGGCACAGAAACAGGGCGAATAACAAACGCAGCGCGGGCATGGGACGAAAACGGGGTGGGCGGAGCGGACGCGAATGGTGCGACCGCCTGTGGGTGGCGTTTACCAAAGAAAATCGAATGTCCGCGCTCAAGCCCTTCCCGTGCCGGCTCCGCACCAACGTTTGAACGGTCATGCGCAGGTAGCTCGGGAAAATCCGCTTCGATGCGAAAATTCGCGATGGCGGAAATGGCTCCGTGAGTTGTCGCAGGAAGAACCGGGTTGTCGGCGCGTTGGCCCACTGTAGCGCCGGTGAAACGGCCCTGCATGACCGTCGACTCCACGCCAGATTATCGTCCGCCGACGCGCGGAACCGTTGTTGGTGGCTTGATGCTGCTCTTCGTGGTGTCGCGTGGCCTCGTGCCGGCGGTGTTCGGATTCTTGGATTACATCGCCGGGCAAACCCACACTGAGTTGGGGGCGTTTTTGTTGGATCACTATCATGCCTGGGACGCCGGCTGGTATAGCCGGATCGCGACCTTGGGATATCAGGCGGACGACTTGGCGCGGGTGGCAGGCGGGCAGACCGAGTTTGCCTTTTATCCGCTGATGCCGCTGCTGGCGCGGTGGACGGCGAGTCTGGGCGGCTGGGACGTGCGGTTGGTCGGAATCGCGCTGAGTCACCTCTATTTCGCCGGAATCGTCGCGTTGTTTTTTGGCTTCTGTCGGCGGCGTGGAGCGGACCCGGATACGGCGCTGTGGGCGACGGCGTTGCTGGCCTTGGCGCCGCACAGTTTCGTGTATTCATTTTTCTATACGGAGAGTCTGTTTGTGCTGCTGGCGTTGGCCACGGTCACATTGCTTGATCATGATCGGCCGGTTTATGCGGGACTTTGCGGCGCCCTGCTTTCGGCGACGCGGGCCAACGGGTTGTTGATCGGCATCTTCTTTCTGGTGCCAGTGGTGCAACGGATCGTGACGGCGGTGCGCGAGCGCCGGCGGCCGGTGGCGGTGTTGAACGAGCTTGCGCCGTGGTTGCTCGGCGGGGCGCTCGTGCCGCTGGGATTGATGGCCTACTGGACGTTTTGTCTGCGCGAAACCGGCGATGCCTACGCCCAGGCCCATTCGTTGGCCGTAGGCTGGGATTGGTCGTCGCAACCGCCCTGGCAGAACTTCGTCGAACTGTTTGCGGAGGAGAAATACGAGACGCGATTTCTGCTGCTGTGGTCGGCGGCCGGACTGGGCGCGGCGTGCCTGCTGGTGATGCGGCGGATGCCGGCCGAGTTTTTGTTCTGCCTGCTGAACCTGCTGCTGTTCTGGTCCGGCAGTCTGGAACAATCGCTTCTGCGCTACACCATGGCGCTGTTTCCGATCTACCTCGGACTGGCGCTGTTTGTCGGCCGACGGCCCGTCCTGCTGGCGGTGCTGATCGCACTCTTCACCACCACCAACGTGCTACTGCTGTATGCCTGGGAATCGCGCAACATCCTCAGTATCTGAGCGGAGAAAACTCGGATTGATTACCGTGGGCCGGCTGCTGCTTTGTCTGCTGCTCGCGACGAGCTACGCGATGGCCTATCGCACGTTCAACGCCGAGCCGCGGCACTTTGTGCTCGATGCGCGTTTGGCGCAGCAGACCCCGAGAAACTTGCCTTGCGAACTGGATCTGTCGCTCCCGGTGGCAAGCGGCGATGCGAGACTCGCAGGGTGGTCATATCCCGAGGCGTGGGGCAGTTGGACGAATGGAAACGACGCCAGCATCGGGGCGCGTTTTCCGCCGGAATGGGCCGGTGCGGTGGTGGCGATCGATTTCGACATCGTGCATCTCTCGCTCGGCGGGCCGGGCCATCGGCGGACGTTGCACGTGGATGTCCTGGTCAACGGCGTGCACTGCGCCCGCTGGGACTTTGACGAATATCCCCCGCTCAACCGCCGCGTATTCGCCACCCTGCCGACAAACGAACCGCAGGCGCTTATTCACCTGCGTATCCACAACCCGATTTCGCCTGCGCAGGCCGGACTCTCCACCGACCGGCGCGCCTTGGGCATGGGTATCGGACGTATCCGAATTTCTGCGACAACGGAAAAGTCCGACGGTTGATCGCGCCGCAATTTTTGGCCCACTCCGCGAAGCGATTTTGATATTCGGCGCGCGGAAGATTTCAGCGGCGTTCGAAGAGACGCACCGGGCCGAGGGTTTCGGTGGTGACGATACGCGGTGAGGTTTGTTTGTCAGCAGCCGGGAGCAACGCGATCGCACGGGTGTCGCCGGGCAGAATCAGGCCGCTCTCACCGGGGGCAATGGCGACGAAACCGCCGCGGCCGTCGCCCTTGAAAAGGCGGCCGATGCTGCCGTCAAAGCGGCCGGTCGAGGGCTCGGGACTGAAATCGTTGCCGGCGACGAAGAGGTCGGCGGTGCCATCGCCATCGAGATCGGAATAAACAAAACCGTGGATCGGCGCATACTGGGCGGCGGCGGGCAACGGATTGAAGGCAAACGTGCCGTCAGTCTGCTGGAGGAAGACGCCGCTGCGCAGCTCGTTCGCTTCGAGACGGATGGCGGTGTTGAGCAATTCGAGTTCGAAGATTTCCTCCACCGAGGCGGCGCCAAAGGCAGCGAAGGTGCGAAACTGGCGACGCAGGTTGGGGAAGGAATAACTCAGTTTACTGCGTCCGCGGAGAGGATAAAGCCGACCGTCGGTATCGTATTGGGCTTCGAGGATTTCGAATCCGCCGGAGCCGTCGAGATCGCCGGCGAAAACAACCGTCGGCTGGCCGGGCGAGGCGCGATACTTGGTGTTGAGACCGACGTTGCCGGCGAGCAGATCGGGGCGGCCGTCGCCGTTGACATCGGCAACATGGAGAGCGCTCCACCAGCCGGAAAGCGCAGCGAGCCCGAGCGCTTCGGTGGCGTCGGTTAACTTGCCGGCGTTGTTGCGGAAGACACGCACCGGTCCCCACTCGATGGTGGCGACCAGATCGGCATCACCATCGGCATCGAGATCGCTCCAGGCGGCGGCGGTGATCATGCCGGCGGCGAGAAGATCGGGGGCAACGTCGGCCGTCACATCGATGAGGCCTTCGGCGGTGTTACGATAGAGGAAACTGCGCGGTGTCTTGGGCCACGCGCCGGGAATACTGCGGCCGCCGACGAAGAGGTCGGCCCGCCCGTCGCCATCGAAGTCGGCGCTGGCAACGGCGGCAGTGCTCACGCCGTCGGCGGGCGCAAGCTTGCCGCTCGCGAGCGAGAAACCTCCCTGTCCATCGCCCAGATAGAGGCGATCGTGCAGGAGCGCATCCCCTTCGGTCGGTTCCACGCCACCTGCGCTGACATACAGATCGAGGTGGCCATCGGCGTTGGCGTCGAAGAACAGTGCGCCGGTGTCGTCGGCCGCCTTGGCGTCGGTCCAGGGTTGTTGAGAGGCGGCGACGAAACCGCCGTCAGCCTGGGCGAGGAAAAATTTTCCGGACTGGCCCCGGGCGCCGGAGACGAAAACATCGGTGCGCCCGTCGGCATTGACGTCGGCGGTCGCGAGCGCAGGCGCGGTGCGGCCGAGGCGACGGGGCAGGAGGCGTTGGCGGGCGAGTTCTTCGAGCGGATAAGCGTCGCTGGTATAGCTGAGCCCGCGATCAGTGGCGGTGTCGTGGTAAAGCGAAGCGGAAAGATCACGCGCGAGTCGGGCCGGAGCGCGTGGCGCGGGTGCGGATGTCGCGTCGTCGGGAGCGGAAACGACCAGCATGCGATTCACAGGAGGATTGTCGAAGGTGCTCACGCGACCGTCGGGCCAGCGCACGGTGAGTTGTTCGATGGCGTCGTGTTCGCCGAGGCCGAAAACGATGGGCGCGAGTTCGGAGGAAACGACGCCGCGTTCGCCGAATACCTGCCGCACCTGGGTGCCGCCGGCGGTGCGCACCGTGATCTCGGCGCCGATGGCATCGCGGTTGGGCGCATGGCCGCGGAGCTTGAGCGCGATGCGGTGGCCGGCGGTGGTGTCGTTGCGCACGACGGTGGGCGGTCCGTCCTGATTGACCCAGACGAGATCGAGATCGCCGTCGCGATCAAGGTCGGCGATGGCGCAGCCAAAGGAGACGCCGTTCTGATCGAGTCCCCATTCTTTGGATACATCGGTAAAGCCGAGATCACCGTCGTTGCGGTAGGCGAGGTTGGGTTCGGCGCGGACCGGGGCGTCGCGCCAGACCCGGGCGCGGGCGGCGAGGCTCGGGGCGACGTTTTGTTTGTCGACCAGATCGGCGTCGACGAAGTTGCGCAGCATGCCGTTGGTGTAGAACACGTCGGCCAAGCCGTCGTTGTCGAGGTCGGCGATGCGTGCAGCCCAGGTCCAGCCGGTGGCCTGCATGCCGGTGAAGTGCGCAACCTCCTCATAGTGGTCGGTGCCGGTGCCGAGATAAACGGCGTTCCACATGTATTGGGGAATGAGTTCGGCGACGCGTTCCATTTCCCAGAGACCGCGGCCCATTTCCTCCATGCCGGTCATGAAGCCGGCGCGGGTCTGATCGCGCATGTCGGCGACGAGAAAATCGATCTCGCCGTCGTTGTTGAGGTCGCCGGCATCGGCGCCCATCGAGAAGTAGGTCACGTGCGGGAGACGTTCATCAACGACATCGGTGAAGGTGCCGTCGCCGTTGTTGAGATAAAAGCGATCAGGCGTCTCGAAGTCGTTGGCCACGTAGATGTCGGGCCAACCGTCGCGATTGGCGTCGAACCAGATCGCGGTGTGACCCTGGGTCTTGCCCCAGATGCCGGCGTCGCGGGCGACGTTGGTGAAGGTGCCGTCACCGTTGTTGCGCATGAGGTAGTCGGGCTGCCCCTGCGGACTTTTGGCGAAGTCGAGAATGTTGGTG
>CBINJL010000291.1:0-4946 GCA_966250925.1 uncultured Opitutus sp.
CACGTCCCGCTCCGCCCAACGCGCCGTCTATCACTACGACTGCACGGGGCACCGCTTCACCGCCGACATCCAGGTCCGGCACGACTGATCTGCGGCATCCCGACGGCGGTCGCGGCATTAATAATTGACCGTCCAGTCAACAGATCAGCTTTTTACGGCTGATTTGAGACCGCATCGCATTGCTCCTCCGAGGCTTTGTGCCATCGTGTAAATGTGCTGCGCCCGGCTCCCTCCCTTTCGTCTCCGGTTACCCGCCGTTTTCGTCCCAACCTCAACGTTCGCTTCGCGGCGATCCTGACCGTGGGGACGTTGTTTTTGTCGGCCTGCGCGCCGGCAGATTCGGCCCTCAACGAAGCCGACCCGGCCGCGCCGCCGGTGGAAGTCGTGCAGGCGCGCCGCGGTTCACTGCCGCTGGTCGAGCGCCTCAGTGGCACCATCCGGGCCGACAACCAGATCATCCTTTACCCGGAAATCTCCGGCCGCATCGCTCAGGTCTTCGTCGACGACGGCGACACCGTGCAGGCCGGACAACCCATCGTGCGGATCAACGACGATCAGGTGCGCGAGCAGGTGCGCCAGGCCGAGGCCGGACACCGCATCTCCGCGGCCCGACTGCGCCAAGCCCAGGCTCAACTCTCGGAGATGGAAGCGCAGGCCCGCCGCTCGCGTGAACTCAACGAACGTAATCTCGTTTCCGATCTCGAATACGAGACCCTCGCCGCCCAGCGCGAATCCGCCGCCGCCGACGTCGAGCTGGCCGAAGCCGAGCTGGAACAGGCCGAGGCCACGCTCGCCGAACGCCGCGACCTGCTGGCCAAGGCCGTCGTCCGCGCGCCCGTCGACGGCATCGTCGGCAGCCGCCGGGCCGAGATCGGCATGCAGGCCTCGCCTTCCGCCCCGCTCTTTACGCTCGGCGACCTCCGCCGACTCGAAGTCCACGTCAACCTGACCGACACCATGGTCGGTTACATCAAACTCGGCCAACCGGCGCGCCTGCTCATCAAGGATCTGCTCGGCGACACCAGCCCGCTCGCCGGCACCGTGACGCGCATCTCCCCCTTTCTCAACGAGGTGACGCGCAGCACCGAAGCCGAGATCAACATTGATCAGGCCGATCCGCGTCTGCGTCCGGGCATGTTCGTCCCGGTCGACATCCTTTACGGCGAAAGTGAGCAGGCCACCCTCGTGCCCACCAGCGCGTTGTTCACCGATCCCAACACCGGCCAGGAAGGCGTGTTTGTGCTGGCGGTCGAGCAGTTCGACGCCGCCGCGACCCAAGCCCGGACCGATGCCTTGTCGGAGCCGTTGCCGGTCCAATTTCGCACCCTTTCCATCATCGCCCGCGGCGCCCACGAGGTCGCGCTTGCCGGCCTCGCCCCCGACGCCTGGGTCGTCACGCTGGGTCAGGACCTTCTCGCCTCCGACGGCCGCACCCAGGCCCGCGCCCGCCCGGTCGCGTGGGAGCACGTCCTCGAACTGCAGGGCCTCAACCGCCAGGATTTGTTGAAGGAAGTCCTCAACGCCACCGGCCGGGAAGATTCCTGAACCGGGAGCCCTCACCCTCTTTCTCTTTATTCTTAATCTTTCTCTTTCTCCTCACGGAGCGAGCGGCGGACGAATTCCTGACAGCGGGGAGAAAGAGAAAGATTAAGAATAAAGAGAAAGAATCGCGCTTACCGACTTTCAGACCTTCCGACCTTTAGACTAAAGAACCCGTGCCTCTCACCGATACCTCCGTCAAACGTCCCGTGGCCACGCTGATGGTCTTCCTGATCATCATCACGCTGGGCATCTCCGGTCTGCGCCACCTGCCCATCGACCTGCTGCCGCCGATCGAATTTCCGCAGCTCACCGTCGCCGTCGATTATCCCAACGTCGGCCCGCAGGAGATCGAGGAAATCATCACTCGCGAAGTCGAAAATGCCGTCGCCGGCGTGCCTGGCGTCGAACGCGTGCGCTCCCGTTCCGAGGAAGGCGAATCCCGCGTCACGCTCGACTTCGTGCGCGGCACCAACCTCGACGAAGCGGCCAACGATCTGCGCGCTGCCCTCGAACCCATCCGCGACGATCTTCCGCCCGAAGCCGAACCGCCCGTGGTCTGGAAATTCGACCCCAATGATTTCCCGGTCGTCTTCGTCGGCGTCACCTCCGCCGTCTGGGATTTGCAGGAGCTGACGCTCATCCTCGAACGCGAGGTCGCCAAACGCTTTGAACAGATCCCCGGCGTCGGTCGCGTCAACGTCTGGGGCGGCGTCCACCGCCAGGTCAGCATCGACCTGCGCCGCGATCGGCTCAACGCCAGCCACCTTTCTTCCGACGACGTCCGCGCCGCCCTCACTTCCGGCAACGTCAATCTGCCCGGTGGCAATGTCGTCGCCGGCGTGCAGCAGCTCTACGTGCGCACGCTCGGCGAATACACCGACCTCGAACAAATTCGCCAAACCGTCATCACCCGCGTCGACGGCAAACCGATCCGCGTTGGCGACGTGGCCGACGTTTCCTTCGGTTACGAGGACCTCGACCGCCTCGTCCTGATCGACGGGCGCCCCATGCTGCGCATCGGCATCCGCAAACAAACCGGCGCCAACACCGTCGCCGTTTCCCAGGCGGTGCGCGCCGAGGTCGACCGCATCAACGCCGAGCGCGCCGACCTGCGCATGATCGTCACCACCGACCAGGCGACGTTTATCCAACGCTCGATCGACAACGTCGCCAGCTCCGCCGGTTGGGGCGCGCTCTTTGCTGTCGGCGTGCTCTACCTCTTCCTCCGCAAAGGCTCGTCGACCTTCATCATCGCGACCGCCATTCCCATCTCGATCATCGCCACGTTCGGGTTGCTCTACTTCAACGGCCTGACGCTCAATCAAATGAGTTTTGGCGGCCTCGCCCTCGGCATCGGCATGGTCGTCGACAACGCCGTCGTGGTGCTGGAAAACATCACCCGTCTGCGCGAAGAGGGGCGCGACCGCATCACCGCCGCCCTCGTCGGCACCAAGGAAGTCGCCGGTGCCATCGTCGCCTCCACCCTCACCACCACCGTCATCTTTCTGCCGGTGGTGTTCATGCGCACCGTCTCCGGCGTCATCTTCCAACAGCTCGCGCTCGTGGTGGTGTTTGCCCTCATGTGCTCACTCCTGATCGGCCTCACGCTCGTGCCGATGCTGGCGAGCAAACTCATCGGTCGTTTCGGCACCAAAAAGACTCCGCGCAATCCGGTCGCCGCCGCCAAACCATCGCGCCTGCAGGCGATCGAAAACCGCTACGAACGTCTCCTCGGCTGGGCGCTGCTGCACAAACCGCGCGTGATTTTCGGCTCGCTCGCCCTCGTCGTCGCCGCCGCGCTGGCCTTTCCGCTCATCCCGGTCGAACTCGCCCCTGAAAGCGAAGCCGACGAAATCGACGTCGATATCCGCATGGCCGAGGGCACCAACATCGCGGTGCTGCGCCGCTACCTCGCCGATTTGGAGCGCATCGTTTCCGAACACCTGCCGCAAGGCGCGGTGCACCACTACTCGCAGGAGATCCGCGACGGCGGCGCCGAGGTCGAAATCGCCATGTCGCCCGACAGCCCGATTTCCACCGCCGAGCTGGCCGATCAACTGCGCGCCGCCACGGAGGGTCGCATCCCGGGCGCCGACATCCGCGTCGACGCCCAGTCCGGTCTCTGGATTCTGCGCATGGTCTTCGGCGGAGGCGGCGGCACCGAGGACGTTTCCATCCAGTTGCGCGGCCACGATCTCGCCCAGGCCCAGAACGTCGGCCGCGAAATCAAACGCGCCATCGAAACCCTGCCGGGCATCGAGGGCGTGCGCGTCGGCCGCGAGGAAGGCCGGCCGGAACAGAATCTGGTGTTCAACCGGGCCAAACTCGCCGAGCTCGGCCTCAACATCCGCGACGTGGCCGGCGTGCTCCAGACCAACATCGGTGGCAGCCGTGCCGGCGCGTATCGAATCGGTGGAGACGAGTTTCCCATCGTCGTGCGCCTGCGTCCCGAAGACCGCCAGAGCGTGCAGAATCTCGACAACATTCCCATCCGACTGCCCAGCGGTGAAACCATTCCCATCTCCGCCGTGGTCGACAAGGAAGCCAGTCGCGGCCCACCCCAGATCGACCGCATCGACGGCCAGCGTATCACCTACATCACGGCCTCCCTCGCCCGCGGCGTGGCCCTCGGCGACGCCGTCGAATCCATCCGCAACCGACTCGGCGAAGTCTCGATTCCCCCGGGTCTCTCCGTCTATTTCGGTGGCGCCTACGAGGAGCAGGCCAAGTCCGCCGCCGACTTCCGCCTCTCCATCATCATCGCACTGCTGCTCATCTACATGGTCATGGCCGCGCAGTTTGAACGTTTCCTCGATCCGCTGGTCGTGCTCTGCGCGGTGCCGTTGGCCCTGATCGGCGTCGTGCCCACGCTGCTACTCACCGGCACCACCATCAACATGCAGAGCCTCATGGGACTGGTCATGCTGACCGGCATTGTGGTCAACAATGCCATCGTGCTGGTCGACTACATCAACCTGCTCCGCCGCGATGAAGGGTTGTCCATGGCCGCCGCGGTGCAAAAGGCCGGCGCCCGCCGCCTGCGCCCCATCCTCATGACCACGCTCACCACCGTGCTCGGTCTCGTGCCGCTGGCCATCGGCTTCGGCACCGGCGCCGAAATCCAGGCCGCCCTCGCCCGCACCGTGCTCGGTGGTCTGGTCGCTTCGACATTGATCACGCTGGTCTTCATCCCCGTGCTCTACGTCGGCAGCCACGACCTGCTCGCCCGCTGGAAAGCCCGTCGCGACGCCGACGCCCCCGCCCTCGACGGCCAACCGTCCCCCGCCAGCGGCCGGTAGATTTTTTGATCGCATACGCCCGACGCCAATCCTTCCGCTTTGGGAATTTCCCCTAGGGTGTGTCTGGGAAAGCCGGATTAGTGCTTAATCCACAGAATGATGCAC
>CBINJL010000292.1:0-4928 GCA_966250925.1 uncultured Opitutus sp.
CCGGCAACATCGGCCGGCCCGGCACCGGCGCCAACTCCATCACCGGCCAGTGCAATGCGATGGGCTCGCGCATCTTTGGCAACACGACGTCGTTGCTCGGCGGACGCTACTTCGACCGCGCCGAAGACCGGGTCGCGGTCAGCCGCATCCTCGACGTGCCGGCCGAGAAAATCCCTGACGCGCCGTCGATGGCCTACGACCAGATCATCGACGGCATTGAGTCGGGCAAAATTCGCGGTCTCTGGGTCATCGCCACCAATCCCGCGCACTCGTGGATCAACCAGGGACGTTTTCAACGCCTGCGCGACAAACTCGATTTCCTCGTGGTGCAGGACATGTATGCCACGACCGAAACCGCCCGCATGGCGGACCTCGTGCTGCCCGCCGCGGCGTGGGGCGAAAAGGATGGCACGTTCATCAATTCCGAACGCCGCATCGGCGTGATTCGCAAGATCGCCCGCGCGCCCGGTCAGGCGTTGGCCGATTTCGCGATCTTCAAACTTATCGCCGAGGCCTGGGGCTGCGGAGATCTGTTTCGCCAATGGAGTTCGCCCGAGGCCGTCTTCCGCCTCCTGGCGGAGTTGTCGCGCGGCCAGCCCTGCGATTTCTCCGGCATCGATAGCTACGCCATGCTCCAGCGCGCCGGCGGCATCCAGTGGCCGTTTCCCGCCACCGGTCAGGACGAGCCGGCCAACGAATCACGCCGCCATCTGCAGGCACCGGCGCCGAGCGGCGTCGAATCCACGCGCGAACGGCGGCTGTTTGCCGACGGACGTTATTTCACCGCCGACGGACGTGCCCGCATCTGGTTCGATCCGCCGGCACCGCCGCCCGAAGCGCCCGACGCAACGTATCCATTCTGGCTTAACACCGGCCGCGGCTCCTCCGCCCAATGGCACACCGGCAGCCGCACCAACAAGAGCGCGGTGTTGCGCAAACTCGCCCCCACGCAGCCCTACGTCGAAATCAACCCCGCCGACGCCGTCCGTGCCGGCTGGAGCGATGACGAAGAAGTCGCCGTCGTGTCGCGCCGCGGCCGCACCGAAGCGCGGGTGTTTGTCACGCCGACCGTGCCCGCTGGGCAGGTCTTCATGGCCATGCATTTTCCCGAAGTGAACCGGCTGACCTTCCCCGCCTTCGACCCCCACTCCCGGCAACCCAGTTACAAGTGCTGCGCCGTGCGCATCGAGCGGACGTGAGCACCGCGCTGCGCCAGCGCAACGTAGTGCGGTGCTTCAGCCCGCACTCCTCCACCGCACCGCACACCCCGCCCGCATCCCGTAACCGCGTTGGAGCGCAGCGACAACGTGGCCCCGCCTGCTTCTCCGTCCTTCCTGCGGCTTCATTGCGCGACTTCCCTACCGCTGTTCTTTGCGGGCTTTGCGGCCTCCGCGGTCTTGGCGTTAACCATCAATTGTGGAACATAGGCTGATCCGACCGCCCCACGTTGCACCGAAGTAACGCGCGCGGCCTTTACCTCGGTCGGCGCGTCACCTATCGACGCCCTCCGTGATTCGTCTTCTGCTTTTTTTGAGCGCCGCGGCCGCGGTGTCGTTGACCTCGTTCGCCGCTCCCACGCAGCCGCTGGTGATCCTCGTCGCGATCGATGGCTGCCGCTGGGATTATCCGGAAAAACACGACGCTCCGTTTCTGCGTGAGCTCTCCGCCGACGGCGTGCGTATGGAACGCCTTACGCCGTCGTATCCGTCCAAGACGTTTCCCAATCACTACACGCTCGTCACCGGACTGCGCCCCGAGTCGCACGGCATCATCCAGAACCGTTTCTACGATCCCGCCTTCGAAGCCTGGTTCGGCATCGGCGCTCATCCGGCCGCCCGCGAAGGCCGCTGGTGGGGCGGAGAACCGGTCTGGCTGACAGCGCAGCGGCAGGGTCTGCGCGCCGCGTGCATGTTCTGGCCCGGTTCGGAGGCGGACATTCAGGGCCTGCATCCCGACCACTGGTTGCGCTACGACGATCGCATTTCGGAAATGGACCGCGTGCAACGCGTCCTCACCTGGACCGCGCAACCCGCGGCGGAGCGCCCTCATCTGATCACGTTGTATTTCGAAGCCGTCGATTCCGCCGGCCATCGTTTCGGTCCCGCCGCCCCGGAAACCGGCCGCGCCCTGCACCGCATCGACGCCGCCTTGCGCACGTTGCGCGACGGCCTGGCGGCACAGGGACTCTGGCAACACACCCACCTGATCGTGACCGCCGACCACGGCATGACCTGGTGCGATCCCGCGCATACCGTGGTGCTCGAGGATTTGGTTGATCCGACGTCGATCGAAACCGTGTTCTTCGGCGCCAGCGCAGGCCTCAATCTCAAATCAGGCGACCTCGCTGCAACGGTCGCGCGTCTCAATGCCCATCCGCATCTGCACGCCTTTGCCCGCGAGGATGTGCCCGCGCGCCTGCACTTCTCCCACAACACCCGCATTCCGGACATCGTGGTCGTGCCCGACCTCGGCTGGCACTTGAGCAACCGGGCGTGGGTGGAGCGGCAGCGCGATCGCGAGCCCGACTACGGCGACCATGGCTACGATCCGGCGGAGCCTGACATGGGGGCGGTTTTTCTCGCGCACGGTCCGGGTTTTGCCCCCGGCACCACTTGGCCGGTGACCGACAACATCCACGTCTACAATCTGCTGTGTGCGTTGCTTGGTGTGACCCCCGCCGCCAACGAAGGCGACGCCCGCCTCGCGGCGCGCTGGCAGGAATAGTCATCGCCGCAGCAGTCCGAGTCCGCCCTTACGCGCCTGGAAAAACTGCGCTCCCGCTCAGCCTCAGCCCGCAGCAACGTTCGTGGCCGCCACCGACGGACGCCAATCGACGAGCTCAAGCTGCATCAGCTTGCGATCGTTGAAATGATTCCAGCGCAGGTGAATCGCGAGATCGAGGGGCTCACGCACCGGCGGGAGGCGGTCGACCATTTTCCAAGCGACGCCGAAGAGACGCCGGCCGCGCGCATCCTCGATGTTGAAGCGAAAATGCTGTGCCTTGAACACGTCGGGACGCTGCCGCAAATGCACCCCGCGCAGACCGAATACGGGTTCGGGATTCGCCTGGCCAAACGGGTGCATCGCATCGAGATCCTCCATCAATTTGATGCCGATCTGTTCGGGCGCGATCCAGGCCGAGATGGGTAATTCACGTTCCTCGATGGAGCCGCCGGAATGCACCGCCACCGCGTGTGAAAACGCGGCGCGAAACGCCTCGAGTTTTTCCTTCGGCACCGCGACGCCGACCGCCATGGGATGTCCGCCCCAACTGCCGAGGTGTTCATCACAATCGGCCAGCACTTCGACGAGATTGATGCCGTCGACGCTGCGGCCCGAGCCTTTGGCCTGATCGCCTTCGTTGCCCAACACCACACACGGCCGGTTGTATTTACGCGAAACGCGGCCGGCCACGATACCGACCACGCCCGGATGCCAGTCATCGGCATACAACACGATGCCGGGCGCATCGGCATAAAGTTCCTCGATCATCGCCTCCGCCTCCTGCGTGATGCGGCGTTCGATGTCCTGCCGCTCGCGGTTGAAGGCGTCGAGTTGCTGCGCGGTTTGCACACAGAACCGCGAGTCCTCGCTGAGCATGAGCTCGACGGAAAGTGCGGCGTCGGCGAGGCGACCGCTGGCATTGATGCGCGGCCCGAGTCGGAACGAAATATCGACCGGTGCGATCCCCTGCTCGGGGCGCACGCCCGCGACCTGCATGAGCGCGCGGATGCCGGGCCGGTTGGCGCCTTGGAGAATGCGCAAACCATGCCGCGCCATGAGGCGATTTTCACCGGTCAGCGGCACCAAGTCGGCCACCGTGCCCATGGCTACGAGATCGAGATAATCGCGCAGCTTGATGCGAAACGCCACCGGATGATTCTCGGCCCGCAGCCGCTTGAGCAGGCCGTGGGCGAGTTTGAAAACCAGCCCGACGGTGCAGAGGTGACGCCACGCGCCGTCGTCGTCACCGGGAAACACGTGCGGATTGATCAGCACGCCCGAAGTGACGGCGCCTTCCTTTTCGCGGTGATGATCGATGATGATGACATCAATCCCGAGTTCGCGCAGATAACCGACCTCGGTCGCGGAATTGGTCCCGCAGTCGAGCGCGACAAACAGGTGCGGACGACCGTCCTCCAACGCCCGGTCGATCGCGCTGCGCGACAGGCCGTAACCGTCCTCCAGACGACGCGGCACGACGAAGCGCGGATTCAAACCGAACCGACGGAGCAGACTCACGAGCAAGGTCGTGCTGCTGACGCCATCGACGTCGTAGTCGCCGAGCACGACGATGTCCTCGCGGTTGTGAATCGCGTCACGCAGCCGCACGGTGGCGGCATCGAGATTGGCGAGCAGAAACGGATCGCCCAGCTCGGCCAGGGCCGGGCGCAGGAAACGCTGGGCGTCGGTGTCGGAAGAGATTTCCCGACGCCACAACAGTTCCGCGAGCACCGGGCTGACGCCGGCGCTCCTGCTCAGCGCCCCGACCTCATCGGCCGGGGGCGGCGTGTAGGTCCAGCGCATCGAAGCTTTTTGGCTCTTCAGCTTATTCCGATGCGCGGCTCGAACCCGTCCACTCGTAGGTCGGCTTCACGTCCTGATGCTTCTCCACGTGCTTGCGGTCGCCCTTGTGATACCAGAAGAAAATCGGGCTCGCGATGAAGATGGAGGAGAAGGTGCCGGCGACGACGCCGACGAGGAAGGTGAAGGCGAGGTCGTTGATCACGCCACCGCCGAAGAGGTAGAGCGCAAACGACGCGAGGAAGGTCGTGATGCTGGTCAGCAACGAGCGCACGAAGACGTGGTTGATCGCGAGATTGATCACATCGCGCAGCTTGGAATCCGGATTGGATTTCAACTCTTCGCGGATGCGATCGAAGACCACGATGGTGTCGTTGATCGAGTAACCGGCGACGAGCAGGATG
>CBINJL010000293.1:0-4901 GCA_966250925.1 uncultured Opitutus sp.
CAATTGCGAACCAGACTTGGTTGATTGGTCGGGCGGTGGCGGCAGTTCGCGGATGGACCTGGCGCTGGCGACGGCGCTGGAGCTGGAGGCGGATCTGATTTTTATGATCACCGACGGCACGCCCTCAATTCGTCATGCGCGCAGGGTGGAGACTGAAGAACGCTGGCGAGCAGGCGTCACGCGATATGAGGAAGAGCGGTTGCGTTACGAAGCGAGTCCGACCGGTCGTGCGGAAATGGCCGCATACGAACGCGAGCGTGCGGCCTGGCAGGCGGCGCGGGATCGAGCCAAGGCGAAACGTGCCGCCCAGGGGCTGCCGCCGATTGTGCGCGAGCAGGTTTCGCAAGGCGCGCCGCGCCGGCCAGGACCCACGCGGCCGAGCCGACCGACCACGTATGCGACCGTGGAGGAATTGCAGCAGTGGATTCGGCGTCGCGGCCGCTCGCTGTATGAGGAAAAGGGCGCGTCGTTGCCGAGTCTGAGCATCGTCGGCTATTCGCCGGATGCCGGCGGTCGCGAAGCGATCGAGACGCTGGCGCGCACGTTTCCCGACGGCAGCAGTCGCATGATCAGTAAGTTTGCGGGCGAGGTCGCGAAGTAGGGGAGCGGGCGCGTTCCGGTCTTTCTGCTTTCGTGTGTTTCGGGGTTTGAAAATCTCCGCATCTGGCTAGGGTCTGTGTTCCCATGCCTACTGTTACGAAACTCCTCCACACGCGCATGCGCGTGAACGACATCGAAGCCACGGTGAAGTTTTACACCGAAGCACTCGGCCTCATCGAAGCGCGTCGACACACCTCGCCGCGTGGCGCCCAACTCGCCTTTTTAGCCACGCCGAACAGCGACGAAGAAATTGAGATCTGCCAAATGCCAGCTGGGGCCGAGCCGGTGAAGGTGCAGTCGGACCTGATGCACCTCGCGTTTGAAGTTGAAAACCTGGAGCAGTTCGCGGCCGACGCGAAGGCCAAGGGTTATGAACTGAGCGACGGTCCGACCACGACCAGCAGCGGTTCGGTCATCGCCTTCATCGACGCACCCGAAGGCTACGAAGTGGAACTGATCCAGAAGGCGAAAAGCTGATCTCGGGAATTTTTGATTTTGGATTCTGGATTTTTGATTGGAGCGCACCGCACGTTCGGCGGCGCTTCGTGCGCCGGATAATCGAAAATTCAGAATCAAAAATCGAAAATCGCTTCAGTTGCCGCGGCGGATTTCGGAGCCGTGGAACTTGATCGTGATGCGGAACACCTTCTTGAGGCGGCAGGTGATGTCGCCCGTCTGGAGGTCGACTTTTTCCGGCACTTCAATGCGGTGCAGATCGATCACGGCGTGGTAGCCGCGTTCGGAGAAGACGTCGATGAGCATGGCCAGCGCGGTCGGGTCGTGCAGCAGCGCGTCTTCGGTGTTGATGTGGGCGTTGCCCGAGATCGCGTGGCGGCTGACGATCGGCATGATCTTCCGCTCGACGAACTGCGCCACCTTGGCGAAGAGCTCGCTGTGTTCGAACTGGTAGCCGTCGAGGCGTTTCACCAATTCCTGGCGGGCGTGCACGATCAGCTCATTGGCCACCGGAATGGTGCGCAGGGTGTCGTGGGTGGCGGGGTCGAGTTCGAGTGAACTCTGGTATTGGAGTTCCTGGACGATGTTTTTCTCAACGTCGTCGATCGAGCCCTGGGCGTTGACGAAGTGGTAGTGGAAAATCGATTTGAGCGACTGCAGCGCGTCCCAGGTCTTTTCCTTGAAAACGCGATAGCGGCGGCGCGCGAGGTCTTCGTCGTAATCGGTCGGGCGTTCTTCCCACAGTTCGCCGTCGCCGGTGCGGCGGACCTCGTCGTTGTGCTTCTTGGTCACTTGGCCGCGCTTAAGCTGGCGCTCGATGGAAACGCGTTCCTCGACGAAGAGCACCATGATGTGGACGGTGGGCTGGCGGAAATGGATGCCGAGCGGCGTGCCGTAGAATTCGCGGCGCAGGCCCTGCATGCGGATGACGAGTAACTTAAGCGATTCGACCTGCACCTGCGTGCGCGGGAAACCGTCGAGGATGCAGCCGTCGCGGTATTCGGGCTTGAGCAGTTCGCGCAGGAGGATGCCGATGACCTCGCGATCGCCGACCATCATGCCGGCGTCCTTGATGCGCTGCGCTTCGGGACTGTCGAGCAGCGCGCTGACCACGATGGGCGGACAGGTCAGGCCGCGGGCGCGGAGGATGAATTCGGTGTTGGTGCCTTTGCCCGCGCCGGGAGCGCCGCCGAGGAGGATGATCTCCTTGGGGAAGCGCAGGTTCTCGCGGCCAAACTCCGCTTCCAAATCGGCCCACACATCGTTGAAGATCAGGGCGGAGTCCTTGATTTCGAGATCGGCATGCTTGGGCGGCACGGCGGTGGGCTCGGAATTTTCGGGCGGAGGAAGAGAAGGGGGCGTCGACATCGGAACACAGCAGGCCACACGCCGAATCGGGCTTTGTCCAGCCGCCGCGCACGCGAGTTTTTGCACAAATCCCCCAGTTTCGGATCGGGAAAAGGCGCAAAACCGGGGCAGTTCAGACGGCCTTGGCGCGAATTTTCAGGCAATTTGCCTGATCGAAAAATCGTCGTCGCAAAACAGGAACCGCCCGTGGGCGGCTGGGTCCAACGAAATGCCGAATGGCCCCGGGGGAAGCACTCCCGGGAGTTAGTTGAAGCTGGACCTGACGGGGCTGCCTTGCGAGGTGGCCCCGTCTTGGTTTTTGGGCCACGGAACGGCCGCCTCTGCTGCGGGTGTCAGCGCGCCGCTGAGCCCCGGCGCGAGGGCCTCTCGGTTAATGGAATTGCCGCTCCGCCGGAGCGGTGGTCAGCGTCCGCGGCGATTCTGCTGGCGGCGGCGAAGTTGCCAGGCGACGAAGGCGAGGCCGGTGCCGAGCAGGGACCAGGTGGAGGGCTCGGGCACGGGCGAAAAGTTGACCACGAGGAGGTTGTCGGTGAGTGCGCTGCCGGTGAAACTGCCGTCGTCGGAACCGAGTAGCAGGGTGAACAACCCGTCCGGAGCGGCGGCGAGGAGCGCGGAATCGATTTCGAAGGTGATCAGATTGAGATCGAATCCGGTGATGGGCGCGAGCGCGCCGGCCACGATCCAGGATTGTGCGACCTGATTGTTGAAATTGACCGGCACGGCGCCGTCTTCTCCGGTCAGGCGAATGGTGAAGGGATCGATGGCGGTGGCGGTGAAGGCGAGGGTCTCGGCCTTGATGACGTCGGCGATGAGCGTGCCGCTGGAGCCGTTGCCCAACTCGACGACGAAGGTGCCGCCGGCCGCGAAAGCGACGTCGCCCTGCAGGTTCAGTTGCCCGACGGAAAAGCCGGGAGAGAGGGTAACGTTTTCGCCGAGCGCGAGGGTATTGTCGAAGACGAGGCCACCGTTGCCGGCGAGCACACCGCCAAGCGTGCCGAAGGTGAGATTGGCGCGGAGGTTGGCGTCGACGATGTTGAGGCGGGCATCGTCGAGGGTGACGGCGGGTGAACCGCCGGTGGTGGCGCCAAAAGCGTGATCGCTGGCGGCGTTGACCGTGGCGCCGTCGTTGAGCGTGGTGCCGCCGGTGTAGCTGTTGTTGCCGCTCAAGGTCTGCGATCCGTCGCCGGAGAGGGTGAGTCCGCCGTCGCCGGTGATGCTGCCGCTGAAGGTGTAGTCGTAGCCATTGGGCCGGAGGGTGAGGAAGGTGCCATCGGCGAGGGAAACGACTGCGGTCGACGTCTGGTTGGAACCGTAATTGAGATCGGCGAGGCCGGCGATGACCGGCGTGCTGGAGCCGAAGCTGAGCGCCTGGTTGGCGCCGTTGCCAAAAGCGATCGGTCCGGTGCCGGCGGCGCGGTCATGGGCGAGTTTGACCGCGCCATTTTGAATGTAGAGTCCGCCGGTCCAGTCGCCGTTGTCATTGGACAGCACGAGTGTGCCGAGGTCGGTTTTGATCAACGTGCCGGTGCCCGCGATTGAGCCGGAGAGGATGAAGTCGTTCAGATTCGACGGCACCTCGATGTTGAGCAGCCCGTTCAGGACGATGTCATTGGGCAGGGAAAGATTGGCCGTGCGCGCGGTGAGCAGCGGCGTCGTGTCCAGGTCGTAGTCGAAATAGCCATACGCCAGCGAGTCGGCCAGGCTGTAGCTGCCACTGCTGTAAACGGTGAGTGCGCCGAGGCCGAGCGAGAGGGAAACGGGAGTGGGGTTTTGCAGGTCGTTGGGATCGCGGTCCACCACCAGCCGGCCTGATTCCAGAGTGGTGCCGCCGGTGTAGGTGTTGGCGCCGCTGAGGGTCACGGATGAACGGCCTTCGAAGTCGGCCGACTCATAGTAGCCATAGGCGGGAAAACCGTAGCGGCCGATGACGATGGCAAGGGGCGTGGACTCGTTGTCGCCAGGGAGATCGGCGAGGGTGCCGGCGATTTCGAGCTGACCGCCCTTGAAGCCGGTGAAGCGCAGGGTGTCGGCACCGGACGGCGGCGTGATCGTGCCGCTCAGTTTCACATTGGTGCTGGTGCCGAGATAGATGCCGTTGTCGGAGAAGGCGCTCAGGTCGATCGGGTCGGAGATGACACGCTGGGTTTGCCGGTCGCTGGAGTCGAAGCCGATGACGCCGTTACTGTCGCTGTGGTCGAACTGGCCGAGGTAGTGCGCCACCGAGATCGTGGTGTCCTGCAGGCCGATGTAGCCGCCCGCGGCGGGCAACAGAGTGGCGCCAGCGGGCAGTGTGCCGGGAGCATGACCGAAGATGACGGCGGAGTATTCAGCAGTGACGGTGCCGGTGAAGCTGTTGCCGGAGGAATTGAGATAAACCGTGAGCGGCTCCTGCCAGTTGGAAACCGCTTCGACATCGCGCACCGCGCCTTGGGCGCCGTCGGTCAGCGGCGTGGTCACGAGCAGGGTGCCACCGCCGC
>CBINJL010000294.1:0-4895 GCA_966250925.1 uncultured Opitutus sp.
CGATGCAGGCCGCGGCGCGCGCGCATGGCCGCACGTTGATGGAAGCGTGGATGTATCGCTGTCATCCGCAGACGGCGAAGCTGGTTGAGCTGGTGCGTGGCGGCGCCATCGGCGAACTGCGGCACGTGCAGGCGGCGTTCAGTTTTCATGCGGCGTTTGATCCGCAGGGGCGCTTGTGGAACAAGGCGCTGGGCGGCGGCGCGATTCTCGATGTCGGCGGTTATCCGCTGTCCTATGCGCGCCTCCTGGCCGGGGCGGCGCACGGGCAACCGTTTCTCGATCCGGAAACGTTGCACGGTGTCGGCGTCGTGCATGCGCAGGCGCAGACCGATCTGCGTGCGGCGGCGGTGGCGCGGTTTGCCGGCGGAATCACCGCGGAGCTGGCCTGCGGCACCGATGTGACGATGGAAAACGTGGTGCGGATCTACGGCTCGACCGGCCGGATCGAGGTGCCGTCGCCGTTTGTGGTGTCGCGGGAGGTGGAGCCGACGGAGTTGTGGCTCTGGCGCGACGATCTCCCCGGGGAGCGGGAAACCGTGGTCATCACGGCGGACCGCGATCTTTACGCCTACGAAGCCGATGCGTTTGCCGCCGCGGCGCAGTCCGGCGCGGGCGAGGTCGCGGCGTGTTCCTGGGCCGATACGCGGGGTAATCTCGCCGGCATGCTGGCGTGGTGCGCGCAGCTCGGCGTCACCTATCCGTCGTCGGTCTGACGGACGCTGCGCGCCGGATTTTCCGGGCGGAAGAAAACGGCTGCAATGCGGGCGATTTGCGTTTTGATCCGCACTTGCCCCGGCCGGTTCTTCGGTCGCTTCGCCGACCGCTCCACGTCTTCCGCTCGTTCGTCTCTTTTGTCATCATGAAACGTTTCGCTCCGTTTGTCGCCTTTGTCCTGTTGTTGTCGGTGATCGCGCATCCGCTGTGGTCCGCCACGAGCGCCTCGTCCGGCAAATCGTCGGACCGTTCGCCGGTGGCGCCGGTGGCGACGGCGATCACGACGATCACGGGCATCGCGATCTCGCCGCTGCTGGGCACAGGCGCGTATGGCGCCTATCAGTATTTTCGCACCCCGGCGGAGCAGCGGCACACGTTGCCGTGGTTTGCCCAGGTGAGTTTTTGGCTGCCGGCGCTCGGCCTGGTCGGCGCGGTGGCGCTCAAGGACGCGGCCGGCGCGGCGCTGCCGCCGGGATGGAAGAAGCCGCTCGATGTGCTCGACACGGTGGAGAACAAAGTCACCGGCCTGGTCGCGGCCGGCGCAGTGGTGCCGTTCACGATGGCAATGCTTTCGAAGATGATCGTGGGCGGGGGCGGTGAGGAAGCCGTGGCGGCGGAAACGCTCAACCTCGGCGGCGTGGGCATGCTCCATCTGGCCGCGATCGACTGGTCGTGGTTGCTCAACATCCTCACCGTGCCGTTCGGCATCGCGGTGTATGCGGTGGTGTGGATGGGGTCGCATGCCATCAACGGTCTCATCCTGCTCAGTCCGTGGGGCGCGATCGATGCGGCGCTCAAGGCCGGCCGCACCGCGCTGCTCGGCGTGCTCACGATCACCGCCACGTTCGATCCCTGGGTGAGCGCGGCGTTGTCGCTGGTCGTGATCGTGATCGCCTACTTCGTGGCCGGGTGGTCGTTTCGCCTCACGGTCTTCAGCGGTGTGTTCTGCTGGGATTTCTTCACCTTGCGCAAAGGCCGGTTCACGGTGCAGCCGGACCGCAACAAGGTCTTCGCCGGCGTCGGCCTCAAGCGGGCTCCGCAGCGCACCTACGGTCGCCTGCAGCGCGCCGACGACGGCCGGGTGGTTTTCGTTTACAAGCCCTGGCTGGTGCTGGCCGAACGCACGGTCGAGGTGGCGCAGCCGGGTCAACTCGGCGTCGGCCGCGGTGCATTTTTTTCCAACATCAACGACGGAGCGGCCGAGCTCTTCGTGCTGCCGCCGCGTTATCGGACGCATGAGGAGGCGGTGGCGTTGACCTATGGGTTGGGCGCGGGCGTCGAGCCGATCGGCTTGAACAAAGCCTGGAGTTGGTTGTGCGGCGCGATCGGCTTCAAGAAGCCGGTTGCAACGACGGCGCCGGTAGCGGCCTGACGCGCGTTCCGAAATATGCAAACCACCGCACTGCGCTGGCGCGACGGAGCCTGGCAGACCGTCGGCGGGACCTGGCCGGCTGCGGCCGGATTGGTGCTGGTGTGTGGCTCCGGGGCCTTGTTGCGCGATCCGGCGGTGCGAAGCACGCTGCGCGAGCGTTTGCCCGCGGCGGTGATGGTCGGGTGCAGCACGGCCGGCGAGATTCTTGGCCCGACGGTTGGCGATGATGGTGCGGTGGCGCTGGCGGTGACGTTTGCCAGCACGACGGTTGCGAGTGCGCTGCAACGCATCGAAGCGCCGACGGAAAGCGAAGCGGCCGGACACGCGCTCGCGCAACAGCTGGCCGCGCGCGACGGATTGCGGCACGTGCTGGTGTTCAGTGACGGCTTGCTGGTCAACGGTGCGGCGCTGGCCGCCGGACTGCGGGTGGGGTTGCCCGCGGGCGTGAGTGCGTCGGGCGGGCTGGCGGGTGATGGATCGCGGTTTGCCGAGACCACCGTGCTGCATGGGGACGAGGCGGCTTCGGGCCTCGTTGCGGCGGTGGGATTTTATGGCGACGCGTTGGACGTGCGTTGTGGCTCGGCGGGCGGGTGGGAGCCGTTTGGGCCGCACCGTCTGGTGACGCGCGCTGGCAAAAACATTCTCTTCGAACTCGACGGCCAGCCCGCGCTCGCGCTCTACAAAAAATATCTTGGCGATCGTGCCGCCGGACTGCCGGCGACAGGGCTGTTGTTTCCCCTCGAACTGCTGCCCGCGCAGGACGGTGAACCGAGCGTGGTGCGCACGATTCTCGCGGTGGACGAGGCGACGCAATCACTGACGTTTGCCGGCGATGTGCCGACGGGGCGTTACGTGCGGCTGATGACGTCGACCATCGACAAACTCATCTGGGGCGCCGAAGCGGCGGTGGGCGTCGCGACTGCGAACGGACCGAATTCCACCTCGGGAGGGAGCGCAGAACTGGCGCTGCTGGTCAGTTGCGTCGGCCGCCGGCTGTTGCTCGGCCAGCGGGTGGAGGAGGAGGTCGAGGCAGTGTTGTCGGCATTGGGTGATCCGGCCGGCGTGATCGGGTTTTATTCCTACGGCGAAATCAGTCCGGCGGGACTGCAGCACGGCTGCGAGCTGCACAACCAGACCATGACGCTCACGACGCTGGCCGAGCGCATCCCTTGATCGCCATGCATCCGCTGCTCGCCCGCCAACTGCGCAAAACCCTGCCGGCCGGAATTGATCTCACCCAAAGTCCCTGGGCCGAACTCGTCGCCGCGGTCGACGCGGCCTACGTGCAGGCCGACCAGGAACGCGAGTTTGTCGAACGCACACTCGATGTGGTTTCGGGCGAGTTGACAGAGGCCAACGAAAAACTCCGGCGCGATGCGGAAAGTCAGGTCCGCCAGCTCACGCGGTATTATGAACAGACGCTGGAGCTGCAGCAGGGCATGATCGTGTGTTTTCGGCGCGAAGGCGGCCGCTTCGTGCACACGCTTTGCCGCGGCGCGCTGGCGCAGCGTCTGGGCTGGACAACTGAGCGAGTGGAGGGCCGCGGACTGGAGGAATTTCTGCCGGCATCGCAGGCGGCGGAGTTGGGCGCAGTTTATGCGCGGGCCTGGGCGGGCCAGGCCATTTCGTGGGAAGGGTGCGTGGGCGGCGACCTGTGGATGCTCGCGCAGTTGCAACCACGCGAACAGGATGGCGAAGTGACCGAGGTCATCCTCTCGGCGGTGGAAATCTCGGAGTTGAAACGCTCGGAGGCCGCGTTGCGCGAGGCCAAGGAAAAGGCGGAGAGCGCGGACCGGGCGAAGAGCGATTTTCTGGCGGTGATGAGCCACGAAATCCGCACGCCGATGAACGCCGTGATCGGGTTCACCAGCTTGTTGAGCGTAACCACGCTCGATCCGGCGCAGGCCAAATACGTGCGCATGATCGAGAGCTCGGGCGAAGGGTTGCTCGATATCATCAATGACGTGCTCGACATCTCGAAGATCGAGGCCGGACGACTCGATCTTTCGCCTGAACCGGTCGATCCGGTGGCGGTGGCGACGGAAGTCGTCGACATGATGCGGTCGCGGGCTGACGAAAAACAACTCGGGCTGGGCGTGCGCACGACGGGGCGCGTGCCGCGTTTTGTCTGCTGCGATCGGGCGCGTCTGCGTCAGATTCTGGTCAACCTCGTCGGCAATGCGGTGAAGTTCACCGCCGCCGGTTCCGTTACGGTGGAGCTTGCCTACGGCCCGGGGCCGCGTCTCTGCGGCCGGGTCATCGACACCGGCATCGGCATCGCGCCGGAAGCGCATGATCGGCTGTTCAAACCTTTCAGTCAGATCGATTCCTCCACCACGCGCAATTTCGGCGGCACGGGTCTCGGTCTCGCCATCTGCAAACGTCTCTGTGAGGCCTTGGGCGGCGACATCGCGGTGGAGAGCGAACCGGGCTGCGGTTCGACGTTTACCTTTCATCTCCGTGCGCCCGAGGCGGAAGATCCTGCCCGTCGCGCGGCGCAGGAAATCACGCCTTCGGCCACGGTGGAAAAGCCCGGTGAAGACGACCCGATCGACATCCTCGTGGTGGATGACAATCCCACCAACCGGCGGGTGCTGGAATTGATGTTGGAAAACGGCGGCTACCGGCGTCTGACCTTTGCCGAGACCGGGGAAGAAGCGGTGGCGTGCGCGCGGAAAACCCGTTTCGACCTGATCTTCATGGATGTGGAAATGCCCGGCCTCGATGGCATCGCGGCGACGGCGATGATTCGCACCTTGCCCGGTGTCAGCGCGACACAGCCCTGGATCGTGGGGCTGAGTGCCAATGT
>CBINJL010000295.1:0-4884 GCA_966250925.1 uncultured Opitutus sp.
TCCGCCGGGCGATCGGCGGTGGCTTGGCGCGGGCGCTCAGTCGGTTCGTGCCGGCCGAGCGGATGGAAGAAGCGTTGGCGATCTACCGGCCTTATTGGGACGCGACCATGCTCGACGACGTGGAGTTGATGCCCGGTGCGCGCGAAATCCTGGTGGCCTTGCAACGGCGTGGTGTGCGCGCCGCGGTTTTCACCAACAAGCACGGGCCGTCGGCACGGCGGATCTGCACCCACCTCGGACTGGACGATCTGCTGGCCGATGTCGTCGGCGCGGCGGACACGGAATGGCTCAAGCCCGAACCGGCGTTTGCCGCCTGGACACTGGCGCGGCTGGGGGCGACGCCGGCCGAGACCTGCCTGGTGGGCGACTCGCCGTTTGACGTGGCGGCGGCGGCGCGCGGCGGCATGGCGTTTGTCGGCGTGACGACCGGCACGCATTCGGCCGAGCAATTGCGTGAGGCTGGCGCGGAGGAGATTTGTCCGGATTTGCCGGCGGTGGCGGCAGGGTGGGGATTGTCTGCGGAGTAACGTGGCGGCAGCGGTGGCCGAGCGCGTAAAACAAAGCGCCCCGCGGTGAAGCGGGGCGCCGGGGGCAAGGGCTGGCGTGGTTCGGGGGGGCCGAGAAATTCAGCGCAGAACGGCCACGCCGTTGTCGGTATCGACCTTGCGGTAGTCGTGATAAAGGTCGCGCATGGCGTTCAAGGCGGCGTCTTCGAAGGAGCGCGACAGTTCGAAGCGGTTGAGCCGGTTCCAGGAATGGGCGGTGCCGGAGAAGGCGCCGAGATTGGTTTCGGTGCCGTCCGGCGCGATCAGGCGTGCGGTCAGACGACATTCCACGAATCCGGTCGGTCGTTTTTCCCAATCGGTCAGGCGCAGCGCGAGCAGCGGCACGTCGCCTTGGGCATCGTCGCGGTCGTAGATTTGTTCAATGTCGCCGTCGAACCCACCGCGCCGGAAAGCCTCGCGCAATTGCACGGCCAAGGCGTCGGAGATGTCACGTTCGCGAATGATGTCGAAGACCGTCGGCGTCTCTACCTGCACCTGCAACTGCGGTGAGTCGTGGGAAGAGCCGTCGTCGGCCGCCGAGGCCGGAATCGCGGTGGCGAACAACGCGCCGGCGATCAGGCCGAGGAGGGGGCTGAGAAGCTTCGTTTTCATGAGGTATGAGACGGGTTATTCCGTCGCATGTTACTTCCGGCGCCGTTTCCAGCGGGGTTTAAGGCGCGGCTTATTCGCCGAATGGACGCTGGTAATATCGCCCGCGATGCAGGTCATTGGCGGGAACACGGGTCATCCCTCTGGCGGTGAGGCGGTTTTGGGATCAATTGCCGGGGCGGACTCGTTGTGAATAAGTTGTGAGCCGCTGCCGCCTTCTGCCGGGTTGGCGAAGTATTCGAAATACTTATTGATATTAAGATGATCACATAAAGCATCTTAAGTAATTTTTCGGCAAACTGGCCTCGTTTGCGACCTTACCGCTGCAGCCTTTCAGGGCTGTGAATAGGTGCAAAAGCCGCGCAAAAAAACGCCCGCTCCCCAGGGAGCGAGCGTCACAGCGGTGCCCGTGCTTCGGGCGAAAGGAACAGGTCGCGGCGCGATTCAGGCGGCGCCGGTCACCGGGTTGCTCAAGGTGCCGATGCCTTCGATTTCCACCTCCACGGTGTCGCCGGCGGCGAGCCAGACCGGAGGCTGGCGCGCATAGCCAACGCCGGACGGCGTGCCGGTGAGGATGACGGTGCCGGCCGGCAAAGTGCGGTCGGTGCTGAGAAAACTGACCAGGGTGCGAATGTCGAAAACGAGGTCGGAGGTGGTTGAATCCTGGCGGATTTCACCGTTCACGCGGGTGGTGAGGCGGAGGTTGTCGGCATCGATTTCGTCCGGCGTGACCAGCATGGGGCCGAGCGGGCAAAACGTGTCGAAACTCTTGGCATGATTGAACTGGCCGCCGCCGAGTTCGAATTGCCAGTCGCGGGCGGAAACGTCGATGGCGACGGTGAATCCGAGCACGTGGTCGAGCGCGGTTTCGCGGGTGGCGTTGAGGGTGTCGCGTCCGATTACGATCGCCAACTCGCCTTCGTAATCGACCTTGCTGCTCGTGCGCGGGAGGCGGATCGGGTCGCCAGGATGCTGGAGGCTGGCGGTGGTTTTCATGAACCACATCGGCCGCTCAGGGACCTTCTTGCCGCCTTCGGCGGCGTGCAGGCGGTAGTTGAGGCCGATGCCGATGATGTTGGTGGGGGCGACCGGTGCCAGCACCCGGGTCGGGGCGACGGGCGTTTCGGTGACGCGCCAGTCGCCGAAAAGATCGCCCTGCACGGCGCGCGTGGCGCCGTCGGGAGTGAGCGCGGCCCATTGCGAGCCTTGGGGAGTAAGATGGCGGAGAAAACGCATGGCGGCGCAGGAGGGCAGGTTGCGTGCCAGCTTGGGCGCTGGATTGGTGTCGGAAAAGCCCGGAATCAGGCCGATTTACATCAGTAGTCGTCAGACGTTTTCAATAAGGGACAGGTTAATAATCATGCGCGAGCGGTGCAGATGTTCGGTAGTCAGATTGGGGCAGGGGTGCTGGGGGGATTCATTCAAGCCGGTGCGGATTGGGCCGATATAAGGGGCAATGGCCGACTCATTTCAGCACCGCCGGGGCCTTCCCGAGCGACCGCACCGCGCTGCCCTGGTGACAGGGGTGTTTGTGGTTTGGTCGGTGCTGGCCGTGGCGGTGTTGTGGGAATTGGGGCGCCTGCCCTGCGGCTTGCCGCGTTCCGCGCTGGCTGATCGGGGATGGGCCTTCCCGGGCTGGCGCGCGGAGCATTGGTTGCCCGATGCCGGGCCGACGTCGGCGCAGGTGCGGCGTCACCTGGAAGTCCGCGGTCCGGTGCCGGAGTTGCACGAAACGATTTGGCTGGCGGGCGACGCGACCCGCTGGGCGCCGTATTTCCGCCGCGCCGGCTGGCAGGTTCGTCTCGCGGCGGAGGAGGCCGTGCCGAGTTGGCCAGTTGGCGCGGTGCCGGCCGTGGCCCTGGTGGCTCCGGGCGGGCGACGAGCGCAGTGGTCGGCGCTGCATGATGTGGCCGGTCTCTCGGCGCCGGATGCGGTGCCGCTGGACTTGGCGGTCTTTCGGGCCGTGGCCGGAGGCAAGCCGGTGCCGCCGTTGGTGCCGGCCGGCTGCAGTCTCTGAATTTTTTAACCCATCATCATGGTGACTACGAACAACGACTCTTCGTTTTCCTCCAATGCCGAACGCCATCAGGCGCGCATGTCGCGTCTGTTTCTGGGCATGTATTGGCTGCATCTGCCGGTGTTTGCCGGCATGGCGCTGCACAGCGGCCGGGATAGTGTCGGGCTGGCGTTGGCGCTCGGTCTGATCGCGGTCGCCGGACCCACCGCGCTGGTGTTGCTGCGGGCCCAGGGCCGTCTGCCTGCGCTGGCCTTTGCTTTGGGCGGCGCGTTGCTGAGCGGTGGGCTGATCCACCTCGGCGGCGGACACATCGAAATGCACTTCCATGTGTTCGTGCTGTTGCCGATGTTGGCGATGTTCGGGCGTCCGTCGGTGGTGATCGCGGGCGCGGCAGCGGTGGCGGTGCACCACGTCGGGTTGTTTTTCGTGCGCCCGGAAAGTTTGTTCAACTACGCCGCCGGTTTTGAAGTGGTCGTGCTGCACGCGGTCTTCGTCGTGGTGGCGACGGTGCCGGGATGTTATTTCGCAAAACTATTCAGCGATTACGTGATCGGTGCGGGCGCGGTGGTGGAGCGTTTGTCGAGCGCTGGCGCGGCATTGCACGAAACCGCGGTCAACGTGTCATCGACCAGCGCGGAGCTGGCCGGCGATGCGGGGCGCCAGGCGGCGGCGGTCGAGGAAATCAGCGCGTCGTTGCACGAGATCGGGGAGCAATCCCGCACCTGCACCGACACGCTGGCGCGGACCAAGACCGAGCAGGTGTCGCGGTTGCGCGCGGCCATCGGCGGCATCGAGCAGGGCGGACGTGAAATCGCCACCACGGTGCAGGGCATCGCCAAGTCAAGCGAAGCGATCTCGGGCATCGTGCGCACGATCGAGGAGATCGCCTTTCAGACCAACATTCTCGCGCTCAACGCCGCGGTGGAAGCCGCCCGGGCCGGTGAAGCGGGCGCCGGCTTTGCGGTGGTGGCGGGCGAAGTCCGCATGTTGGCCGGACGCGCGGCGGACGCGGCGCGTCGCACCGGCGAGCTGATCGAAGGCGCAGCCGCGAGCGGGCGTGAAGGCCAGCGGGTTTCCGCGGAACTGGCCACGCGGCTGGCGGCGGTTTCGGCCACCTTTCAGGAAATGGAGCGTATGATCGAAGCGGCGGCGACACAGGTGACCGAGCAGCAGAGCGGCGTCAGCGCCATCGGTACGGCCATGCTCGATGTCGACCGCTCCGCCCGCACGGGCAACGAACGGGCCGGCGAACTCAATACGTCCGCCGAGCGGTTGGAGCGGCTTTCGAGTGGCGTGACGTCGGCGCTGTCCGACATGTCGCGGATCATGGGGTTGGCTGAGACTTCGACGGGAAGTGATGCCGACGACGACGTTCCGCCGGCGAGATCGCCGCGTGCGGCGCGACGGCCAGCATTGGCTGCGACCCGTTGAGCTCGGGCAAAAAGTAGAGGGAGCGTCCCGATCCCTCTCTCCCGATGTGCAAAGAAAACGGGAGCTGGAAGCTCCCGCTACTTTGAGGTGATCCGGTTGCGACGGCCGTGCGTAGTGGCTGGGTAACTACGCCGTCGGTTCGGCGAAGGCTTCCATGCCGACACACGAACAGACGAGGTTGCGATCACCGTAAACATTGTCGACCCGGCCGACCGCCGGCCAGAACGTGGTGCGGCGGGTGTAATAGGACGGAAACGCCGCCCGCTCACGCGAGTAGGGCCG
>CBINJL010000296.1:0-4863 GCA_966250925.1 uncultured Opitutus sp.
AGCCCGCCTCGGCGAACGCGCCCACTATGTCGTGCACGACATCACCCAGCTCGATGCCGCCGCCGTCCTGCGCGAAAAGACCGAAGCGCTCGTCGGCCCGGTCACCTGCCTGGTCAACAACGCCGGCATTCACATCAAGAAGGCCGCGGTCGAAACCACCACGGCGGAATTCCAACGCGTGCTCGACACCCACGTGCTCGGCTCGCACGCCCTGACCGTCGAGTTCGCGCCCGGCATGATGGCGCGGCAGCACGGCTGCATTCTTTTCACGGCCTCGATGGCCTCCCTCTTCGGCATCCCCAAGGTCATCGCTTACACCGCCGCGAAGTCGGCCTACGTCGGCATGGTCAAGGGCCTCGCCACCGAGTTCTCGCCGCACGGCCTGCGCGTCAACGCCATCGCCCCCGGCTGGATTGATACCGACATGTCGCGCCAGGCCTTCGCCGGCGATCCGGAGCGCTTGAAAAAGATCCTCTCCCGCACGCCCACCGGCCAGCTCGGCACCCCGCACGACATCGGCTGGGCAGCCGTCTACCTCGCCTCGCCCGCCGCCCACTTCGTCACCGGCACCATCCTGCCCGTCGACGGCGGGGTCAGCATCGGGTTTTGAAACGGATTCTTTTTAAGCACGGATCGACACGGAGGGCCGTCAGCCGACGGCTGCTCCAGTGATTGGAATCGGTGTCCATCCGTATTCATCCGTGGTTAACAGCCTCCTGCTTTCCGCTCGGCCTCCACCGCCGATCCGTGGTTGAACGCTGACCGTGAAACGCGTCCTGCCCCTCCTCGTCGCCTGGCTTACCCTCGCTTCCGCTACTCGCGCGGAGTGGCTGCGCACCGCCACCACCGTGGGCTGGATCGAAGGCGGCGAGCGCATCTGGGAGTTCTCCTTCGACACGGCCGCCGGCAAACCGTTTTTCCATCCGCTGCGTGTGCCCGGCGGCCCGGCGCTCACCGCCGCGCGTCCGGATGATCATCCCTGGCACTACGGACTGTGGTTTTCCTGGAAGTTCATCAACGGCGCCAACGCCTGGGAGGAAGACCGCGCCACCGGCCGCGCCGAAGTCGCCACCGCCTGGTCGCCGCCCCACATCCGCACGTTTCGCGACGGCCGCGCCGAGATCGCCCTGCGGCTCGACTATGTGCATCCGAGCGGCAGCGTGGATCTGACCGAGACCCGCTTTCTGGCTGTCTCTCCCGTCGCCGCCGACGGCAGTTACGCCATCGACTGGACCTCCACGTTCACCGCCGGCCCCGAGGGCGCACTGCTCGATCGCACGCCACTGCCGCATGAGCCGAACGGTGTCGTTTACGGCGGCTATGCCGGACTGAGTCTGCGCCTCGCGCCGGGCGAAACTCCGGCCGCATTCACCCACGCCGAAGGTCCGATGACCGACTGGGTCGACAATCGTCTTCGCCCCCGCACCCGCGCCGTCGCCGTCACCGTGTATCCGAAAACTCACGACAGCGGTTCGATCGCCGTGCTCGCCCATGCCGACAACCAGTCCGGCGCAGGCAACGATCCGTGGTATTGCATCAACGGCCAGCCCAGCCGCTTCCTCTGCGCCGCCGTGCTCGTGCCCCAACCCGTGCTCCTCGCCGCCGACGAAACCTGGACCCTGCGTTACCGCCTCCTGCTGCGCCGCGAAGCGTGGACCGCGACGGATATCCAGACCGCATTGGTGGCCTGGACGGAGTGAGCGCGGACGCGCCCCTCGTTCTCGTTCTCTTACTCGTTCTCGTTCTCGAAACAGCCCCGCCCCACTCCTCCGCAGCCGGGCTTTGCAAGCAAAGGCCCTACAGCACCACACCTCATTCTCGTAAACGAATGCGATGCGGACCGACGGAGTCGGTCCCTCCCCGGAGTGCGTCCCTCGCTCAACGCTCAACGCGTGGGCCGTCGCCCGCTCGCGGACAACCGAGTGAACTGTCGCTCGCCCCGCCTCCCTCCGGCCCGGCTTCACCCCGTCCCGTCATGCCCCTGTCGCCCGCCTTACGCTCCTTGTTTATGTGTGCCTTCGTTTCCGCCGCCGGCGCGTCGGCCGGCTCTTCGCCCCACGCCTCCCATCCCGCTCATGGCGCCGCCGTCGGCGAATTCGCCCACCATGGCGACGTGGGTGATCCCGCCATTCGCGGCACCACCACCTACGATGCGATGACGCAGTCCTATCGCCTGTCGGCCGCCGGCACCAACCTGTGGTTTGGCGAAGACGAATTTCAGTTCGCGTGGAACCGCATGGAGGGCGACTTCATCCTGCGCGCCCGCGTCAAATTCATCGGCGAAGGCGTCGACCCGCACCGCAAACTCGGCTGGATGGTGCGCAGTGATCTCGACACCGGATCGACTTATGCCGACGCCTGCGTGCACGGCGACGGACTCACCTCCCTGCAGTATCGCCGCGAAAAGAACGGCGAGACCGCCCAGCTCGAATTGGAAAACCTGCTCAACGGTTCCTATCCCGACGTCATTCAGTTCGAGCGTCGCGGCAACGTGTTCATTTTCTCCGCCGCCCGTTTCGGCGAGCCGTTCAAATCCGTGCAACTTGATGACCTCGCGTTGCCCGACCGCGTCTATGTCGGCCTGTTCCTGTGCTCGCACAATCCCGACGTGACCGAGCACGCCGAGTTTCGCGATGTGCGCATCATCAAACCGGCCGCGCCCGACTTCCGGCCCTATCGCGACTACATCGGTTCGCGGCTCGAAATCCTCGATGTGTTCAGCGGCGACCGCACCGTCATCCACGAAAGCGCCGAGCCGTTCGAAGCGCCCAACTGGACGCCCGACGGGCAGACGCTCATCGTCAACGTTTCCGGCAACGGCCCGGCCAAGGGTCGCCTGCGCACCTTCGACCTCGCGACGCGACGTATTGAAACTCTCGATACCGGCGAGGCGGTGAACAACAACAACGACCACGTGCTCACCCAGGACGGCGCGCTGCTGGCGATCTCCAACCACGTCGGCGAAAACCGCATCTCGACCGTTTATACGTTGCCGGCCTCCGGTTCCGCGACGCCCGAACGCATCACCGATCCCGCCTGGGGCCATTCCTTCCTGCACGGCTGGTCGCCGGACAACCGCTGGATCGTCTACACCGCCAACCGCAACGACCGGTGGAACATCTACAAAGTCGAGGTCGCGACCAAGCAGGAGGTGGCGTTGACCGATAACGAACACCTCGACGACGGCCCCGAGTTCAGTCCCGACGGCGCATGGATCTATTTCAACTCCACCCGCACCGGCCTCATGCAGATCTGGAAAATGCGGCCCGACGGCTCGGAGCAGCAGCAGGTCTTTGCCGACGACCTCAACAACTGGTTTCCCCATCTCTCGCCCGACGGAAAATGGATGACGATCATCTCCTACGGCCAGGACGTCGCCCCGCGCGATCACCCCTACTACAAGCACGTCACCCTGCGCCTCATGCCGACCGACGGCAGCGCGCCGCCCCGCGTCATCGCCTACGTTTACGGCGGCCAGGGCACGATCAACGTGCCCTCCTGGTCGCCCGACAGCCGCCGCGTCGCCTTCGTCAGCAACAGCGACCTGCCCTGAGCGGATTATACCGCGAAGGCCACGAAGAGACGCGAATATCCACGGATCAAATGACCGCGAAAATGCGGGCAAACCATGCTGCATCCGGCTTCGCGCCTCTTCGCGGCCTTCGTGGCCTTCGCGGTTAAAACTCCGCCGCACCGCCCTGGCGGTTTTGCGCTCAAGTCGGCCGGCGCCGTGCCGAAGGGAATAGGGCTTTCGTGTCGGTCGCGTTTGCCGCCGGCCTGCCTCGTCCCGCCTCCCCTCCTCTTCGTTTCCCATGCTCCAACGCCAACGGCTCAGTGTGCGCATCACGCTCCTCGGCATCGGCCTTGTGGTCGCCTGCGCGGCCGTGACCGTGCTGCTCTATCCCTGGCTGCAAAACCGCTTCTACGCCGAGAAACGCGAGAAGACCCGCAACCTCGTCGAATCCGCCGCCAGTGTCATCGAACACTACGCGCAACTCGAAGCGTCCGGCACGCTCAGCCGCGCCGAAGCCCAGGCCGAGGCCCGCCGGCTCGTCGCCGCCCTCAACTACGACGGCAACAATTATTTTTGGATCAACGACCTTCACCCGACCATGGTCATGCACCCGGTGAAGCCCGAACTCGACGGTCGCGATCTCAGCGACATGGCCGATCCCAACGGCAAACGCCTCTTCGTCGAAATGGTGCAGGTCGCCCGCGCCGACGGCAGCGGTTTTGTCGACTACTACTGGCCCAAGCCGGGCCAGGAGGAACCCGCCGCCAAGATTTCCTTTGTGCAACTGCAGCCCGAGTGGGGCTGGATCATCGGCTCGGGCATCTACGTCGATGATGTGCGCGAACAACTCGCCACCTTGTTCGGTATTCTTTTCGGCTCGTTCGGCGCGCTCGGCGTGGCCGGCATCGGCGTCTTCATCTGGCTGGCCCGCAGCATCACGCGTCCGCTCGAAGGCGCGATCGGCCGGCTCGACGACGGCGCCGGCCGCATCCATGGCGCCACCGGCCGCATTTTCAGCAGCTCCCGCCAACTCTCCTCAGAGTCATCACGCCAATCCAAATCCCTCGCCGACGCCAGCTCCGCCCTGGAGGAAATGGGCGCGACCACCCGCCAAAACGCCGAGCACAGCAACGCCGCCGCCGAGCTCATGCGCCAGACCCGCCAGATCGTCGAACGCGCCGCCGCCTCGATGGACAACCTCACCAAGGCCATCGCCGAAGTGACCCGCTCCAGCGAGGAAACCTCCAAGGTCGTCAAGACCATCGACGAGATCGCGTTTCAGACCAACATCCTCGCCCTCAACGCCGCCGTCGAAGCCGCCCGCGCGGGCGAGGCCGGCGCCGGATTCG
>CBINJL010000297.1:0-4848 GCA_966250925.1 uncultured Opitutus sp.
TGTTGCAGCGGCTGATGGCGATAGTTCCGGGCCGCTGGATAGCACGGCCCAGGCAATGCGCGCTAACTTGTTGGCGATCGCCACAACCACCTTGTTGCGCGGTGCACGCTGCGCCAGTCGATGCACCGACTCGGTCTCGATGGCATTGCCAAACGCCTGCTCGACGAGAAGCGGCAGACCGAAGACGTGACGCCGCCTCCGCACATCGCACCGTGCGGCATGGAAATTCCTTCGAAGCCGGGGGCGCGACTGGCGGCCGCCACGAAAGGTGCCAAACGTGCGGTCGATCCGTCACGAAAATCGCGTGCGACCGACATGTCGCAAAAACCATCCGCACCGCAATCGAAGCCCAAGCGCCAACCGGCGCCCTTCGAAAAGTTCTTCAAGAAGCGATAAGGCGGAGCAACCGTGCTGCCTCCATGCCGCCGCTGCCTAGCCAACATCGGGGACCCTTGATCGTCGCGGTGGTCCTCATCGCTGCGCTGACCGTGAACTGGATCGCGGCGGTGGCGCGGTTTCAGGTCAATGTCATCGCCTGGGATCAGTGGGATTTTTTCACGCCGCTGTTCTCGGAGCGCGGTTGGCTTGAGACCTTCTTCTGGCAACACGGGCCGCATCGCCAGGGTATCGGGTTTTTGGTTACACGCGTGGTCATGGCGTTCACGGCGTGGGATGCGCGGGCGCAGAGTCTGCTCGGCGTGGCGGTGCTCGTGGTGGCGATGCTCGTCGCCCTGGCGGTATGGCGGGAACTGACCGGACGGCTGCGGTGGCGCGACCTCTGGCTGCCGCTCGCGGGACTGAGTCTGGTCGCCTATGAAACCGTCATCATGGTGCCGAATGTGTCGCACAGCGTCATGCCGTGGCTGCTGATCCTGCTGACCGCGTGGGCGTGGCTGCGAATGGAAGGCCTTGGGCGGGCGGTGTCGGTCGGCGGTCTGGCGGTGCTGCTGCTGTTCACCGGGTTCGGATTGTTCGCCGGCGCGAGCGCGCTCGGGTTGCTGCTGGTCGATGTGCGACTCGCGGAAAAACCGCATCGTGCCGCGGCCTGGCGGACGCTCGCCTGTAGCGGCGGGATCATCGCGGCGGGAGTGTGGGCGTTTGCCCATGGGTATCGCTTCGATCCGGCGAGCGCGGGATTCAGTTTTCCCCATTGGCCGCTGAGCGATTACGCGCGGTTTGCCGCGCTCATGCTGGCCATGCGCGGCGGATTTGAAGATGAAAACGGCGGCGCGTATTTTGCCGGAGGTGTTGTGCTCGCGCTCATCCTGCTCGCGTTGATTTGGAGCGTAGGGCAACTCGGCCGCGGTCGCGCGGGGCGGCAACTGGCGGTCGCGGCCTGGCTGTTGGGCGCGACGCTGGCATTTGTGATTTTTACTGCGGTGGGGCGGGTGCACCTCGGCGTGACCGGCGGCATGTCGTCGCGTTATCTGGTGCTGTTGCTGGGCGCGTGGTTGGGGCTCGCCGGGGTGGCTCATGTGGCGGCGGCGGACGGCGGGGTTCGGCGGTGGTTGCCGGCGGGAGTCGCCGTGCTCGGATGGGCGATGGCGCTCGGACCGTGGCTGGCCGCGCCGGTGCGACCCTGGGCGGAGTGGCCGGGACTGGCCGGACTGCCGGCACAGAGCGAGCGCGACCTGACGGGGAACGCCGAGCGTAAGACCCAGTGGCTGGCGGTGCTGACGGATACGGGCGAGTGGCGCGAAGCGGAGCGGCGCGTGCCGCAGGCGCTGCATCCCACGGCGGAGGCGATCGGTTTCGAACATCGGCTGGCGTGGTTGGAGGAACGTGAACTGGCGATGTATGCGACGCCGCTGGCGCAACGGGATTGGTTGCCGTGGTGCGGCCGCGACGGCGTGCGCTGGATCGAGGTCGCCGGACCGGCGGGCGATCGCTGGGTCGGTGCCACCGCCACGTTGTGGCTACGCGCGTCGGCGGACGGGTTTTTTAATCTGCGGCTCAGCCGCTCAATGCTCGACACTGACGCGGACCTGCCTGCGCAGGTAACGGTGGAGTGGGGCGGAAAAACGCACACCCTGCCCTGGACGCAGTTGCGCGATGGGGTATCGCTGGCTGCCTCGATGGGCTGGCACACCGTGCGCCTGCGCAGTCCGGCGGGAACCGTGGCGATCGATCCCCCGCGCGACAATCGGCAGGCGGCGTTTTTTGTGGAGACGGCAACACTCACGCCGACGCCGGGTTTCGCGCGGTGGACGCTGACGGATCAAGGTTTGGTCCCCGTGCGGTCATGGCGGATCGCGAGCGGATTTTGGGGCTGGGAAGGAGACGGCGAAGCCCGTTTTGGCTGGGCAGGCGCGCGTCTCGAACTGCGGATGGAGGCGAGGGAAAAGTGCTACTTCAACCTGGAGGTGTCGCACCGCTTTGCGCCGGTGGATCAGGGGCCGATCGAAGTCGAATATGACGGCCGGCGCGTGCCGCTGACGTTGGGCGGAAATGGCCGTTGGCAATTTTCCTGGGCCGTGCCGCCGGACGGTCGCGAGCATGTGCTGGTGGTGCACAATCCGGCCGGGGCGCGTTCGCCGGCGGCGATGGGCGAGGGAGACGATGCGCGCGAATTGGCGCTGGCGGTGCGGCGGCTGGATCTGACCTCGGAGCCGGCCTTTTGAGGGCCGGGATTGCGTTTGGGCGCGGGCCGCATCGGTTTGGAAGCCATGAAGTCTTTCTTCGCCTCCCTCCTTGTTTCGGTCGCCGGTGCCTGCTCGCTCGGTGCGGCGCTCGAAACCAAGACCGTTACCTACACGCTCGATGGCACGGCCTTTGAGAGCACGATCGTGCATGACCCGGCGGCGAAGGCGTCGCAACCGGGCGTGTTGATGGTGCCGAATTGGATGGGACCGAGCGAGAATGCGCTGACGAAGGCCCGCAAGATCGCGGCCGGTGGTTACGTGGTGATGGTGGTCGACATGTATGGCGTCGACGTGCGCCCGACCAACGGTGCCGAGGCGGGGCAAGCGGCTGGGGCGGTGCGGGCTGATCGGGCGATGATGCGGGCGCGGATGGCGAAGGCGCGGGCGGAGTTTGAACGCCTTGCGCCGCAGGTCGGCATGGATCGCACGCGCATGGCGGCGATCGGATTCTGTTTCGGCGGGGGCACGGTGCTGGAGTTTGCCCGCAGTGGTGCCGCGCTCGATGCGGTGGTGTCGTTTCACGGTGATCTCGTTTCGCCCACGCTCGAAGCGGATGCGGCCAAGACGACAGCCCGCGTGCTGGTGCTGCACGGCGCGGTCGATCCCTACGTGCCGCGGGAAGACGTGGCGCGCTGGGTGAAGGCGATGTCCGCCACGGACGTGGATTGGCAGTTGGTCGAATACAGCCAGACGGTGCATTCGTTCACCAATCCCGAGGCGGCGGCGCCCGGGCAGTCCGAATACAATCCCCGCAGCGCCGCGCGTGCGTTTGCCGCGATGAACGCGTTGTTGGCCGAAATCTGGCCGTGAAACGCGGCGCGCTTGGGGACGTCGCGCCGACGTGGGGCGGGCATTGTCATAACGATAGACGAAATTACCGCTAGCGTTCCTTTGGCGCGGGCAAAGAGTGGCCCGTTCCATGTCGGACAAGCCTCTGATTTCCCATCTCTATACGGCGGACCCGTCGGCGCACGTGTTCAACGGCCGGCTCTATGTTTATCCGTCCCACGATCGCGAAACGGATCGCCCGACCAACGACAACGGCGATCAATACGACATGGCCGACTATCACGTCTTCTCGATGGACGCGGTCGGCGCCGAGGTGATCGACCATGGCGTTGCGCTCAAGGTGGAGGATATTCCCTGGGCGCAGTCGCAGTTGTGGGCTCCCGACGTCGCGTATCGGAACGGCAACTACTACTTTTATTTTCCGGCGCGCGATGCGGCGGGGCTGTTTCGCATCGGCGTGGCGGTGAGTGATCGGCCGGAAGGTCCGTTCGTGCCCGAACCCGAACCGATTCCCGGCACCTACTCGATCGATCCGGCGTCCTTCGTTGATGACGACGGCGAGGCCTACCTTTACTTCGGCGGCATCTGGGGCGGACAACTCCAGCACTGGGCCGGCAATCGCCACGATCCGTCGGGGCAGGAGCCGACCGGCGATGTCCCGGCCATCGGCCCGCGCGTGGCCCGGCTCAACGCCGACATGAAGACCCTGGCCGAGGACGTGCGCGAGATCGTCATCCTCGACGAAGACGGCCAGCCGATCAAAGCCAGCGACCACGACCGCCGTTACTTCGAAGGCCCGTGGATGCACAAATACAACGGCCGTTACTACCTGTCCTATTCGACCGGCGACACGCATTACCTCGTCTACGCCACGGCCGACAATCCCTACGGCCCGTTCACCTACGGCGGACGCATTCTTGAACCGGTCGTCGGCTGGACGACCCACCATTCCATCGTCGAACACAATGGCCGTTGGTATCTGTTCCATCACGACTCCTCGCTCTCCGGCGGTGTGAATCACCTGCGCTGCGTGAAGGTGAAGGAACTGTTCTACGACGACGCCGGCAACATCCTGCCGGTGGCGTGAGCGGACGCCGGCGCGTGGTTGCGCCCGGCAAAAAAACGTAAGTCCGCCGCGGCTGCCCGCTTCACGCTTGGCAGTTCGGCGGGGCAGTCGCAGCGTGAGCAAGCGTCCTCTTCGTTTGCTCATGGCTCCCGCGATTCGCTGGCTCGTCCGATACGGTATCGACCAAGGTTTGTTCACCCTCGCTCAGGCGGAGGCGGTGCGGGCCAAGCTGGGCGACGCGGCCGAGCTGATCGACTTTGCCCAGGAATTGATCGATGCGGACCATGTCGCCGATGCCTATCTGGCCGACCTGGAAAAACTCGCCGGCAAGGCTTTGCAACAAGGCGCGGG
>CBINJL010000298.1:0-4847 GCA_966250925.1 uncultured Opitutus sp.
GTCGGGCCAGACGCTGTGATAGTCGACAAAGATGAATCCGTTGCCGCCCACCAGCGGCGAATAGTTGCCGTTGGTCACGGTCTCGTGGTGGTAGCCGACGTCGAAGCCGACCTTGTCGTCGAAGAACGTCTGGCTGAGCGACACGTCATAGGTCTCGAAGTCACTCCACTCCCGTTTGATGTCACCATCGATGAGGTTGTTGTAGAAATCGAAGATGTTGGTGTCGGTGATGTATTTGTCCTTCGTGAGGCTGGCAAAAGGCTGACCGGTGGCGACGGCCCAATCGCGGTAGCCGCGAATGCCGTGCGGTCCGCCCGGAGCGATGCCGCCGATGGTGCCGTCGCGAGTGCCGTCGGCCGCGAGGCCAAGATAGGTCACCTCGTTGATCGCCATGCCCAGCACGGGATCGGTCGAGCCGGGCATGAACCAGAACTCGGAACCCCCGAAGTAGTTGTTGCCGTAGTTCGTGTTGACCCACTGGTTGAAGCCGGGATTCGGATTGTTGTCCGAATCGTTCTGCGAGGCGATGCCACGGCCCGGAATCTCGACATTGTTGTCGTTCATCCACGCCATGTTGTAGAGATCCTTGTTGAGCTCGGTGAACCACGGCGTGATGCGATCACCCGGCGGCATGTTGCGCGGACGATTGCTGCGGGAGTCGCCGATTTCGTAGTTGGCCTTGATGATGGTGCGGGCGCTGCCCTGCTTGAGGAAGCCCGGTTCGTAACGCACCGCCAGCCACTCGCGATCGAAGTTCTCGAAAGCCGGCTCCTGCTTGAACTTGCCGGAGTTGGCCACGGCGGCGAAACGCACCGCCAGTTGGTCCTCGATCAGCTCGCGGTTGAAGTCGACCGTGCCGCGCAGGCTGCCGTGTTGATCGACGCGCAGCGACAGCTCATTGGCGTTGCGAAACGTCGCCTGCTTGGTGCGGGTGTTGATCACACCGCCGGGGCTGCCCTGGCCGAAGAGGATGGCATTGGGACCGCGCTGCAGATCGACCGCGTCGATGTTGTAGCCGTCCCAAGGAATCCCGGTCAGATAAAGATCGCGGGTGTTGTCCGCCGAAACCAGACCGCGCACGCGATTGGTCGACTGCGGATTGAGATAGGAGGCGTCGGCGTTGGGCGCAGTGCCGCCGCCGGAGCCGGAATAGTTGCCGTTGATGCCGCCAATCTCGGTGCCGAGCGTGTATTTCAGCAGCGACTGGTTGTCCGTCGCGCCGATGTCCTTGAGGAACTGGGACGTGTAAACGGACAAGGACGTGCCGAGATCCTTGATGTCGGTATTGAGACGATTGCCGGCCAGTGTGGTGGCGGCGGCATAACCGCCGCTTTCATCGGCGGCCGTGACTTCAAACGGTGAAAGCACCAGGACTTCCTCGTCATCGACATTGTTCGACGAGGGAGCGGTGCTTTGAGCCGTCGCTGGTGCGGCGGCGAGCAATGCCGCCAGCGTAACGCCGGCGGTTTTGCGAATGCATCGGGTTGGGTTAGGTTCCATGAGCAGGTAACGGGGACCGGTCTGGGGATTATTTTTGTATTGGTGTTATAACTACATTCCGAAACACCAACGCCCCCGGGCGCTCACACACAGGACGCCGCACGAAGGCGACGCACTGCAAGGGGGTAGCGGGGCGTTGGCGGGGTGCGATGCCGGGCGGTTAAGCCCGACGCCGACTGCGTTCCGGAACCCTTTGAGAATACCAATGCAACGCGCCTGCATCCATAGGCGTTTTGCGACATTCGAATCCGCAAAATGCGGCCTCGCAGGACGTTTGTATGACCTAGGTCATAAATCCGATTGCGACCAATGGCGGTTTGCCCGTTTGCGGCCGCGCCGAACAGATTCGCGGTGAGGTTGCCGCTGCTCGCCTCGGACTCTCCCCTTCCCTCCTCCGCGCGATCACGGCAGCGCTTCCTCGCCGTCCGCCTTCAATGACCCCGCCCCCCGTTCTTCGTTTTATTCGCTGCGCCATCGTGCTTGCCGCCTGCCCGCAGATCGCGCCCGCCGCCTCGCCGCCACCGCAGTCCAGCGCGTTCGCTGCGCCTTCCCAATCCACCGCCACCACCCGCTTCACGCAACTGGCCTCCGATCGCACCGGACTCGTCGTTGACAACGCCTACGATGATCCCGCGATGTGGGCCGCCCGTTACCGCGAATTCATGGGCGGCGGCATGGGCTCCGGCATCGCCGTCGGCGATTACGATGGTGATGGTCTCGTCGACCTCTACGTCAGCACCAAGACCAAACCAGGCCGTCTCTTTCGCAACCGCGGCAACTGGCGCTTCGACGACGTCACCGATGACGCCGGCCTGGCTGAAAACGGCTCCGTCTTTGGTTGGATTTCCAACAAAATTTCCTCCGCCAAATCCGTGGTCTGGCGCCAGGGCGCGGTCTTCGCCGATGTCGACAACGACGGCGATCTCGATCTGCACGTCAGCCGCAACAACGCGCCCAATCTCCTCTACATCAACGAGGGCGACGGCACTTTCTCGGAAGAAGCCGAGGCACGCGGGCTCGCCACCATTGATGGCAGCGTGATCGCCGCGTTTTCCGACTACGACCGCGACGGTTGGCTCGACGTCTTCCTCCTCACCAATCAGGTCGACGGCACCGAACCAAACGGCCGGCCCGACCGGTTGTTTCGCAACACCGGACGCGGTCGCTTCACCGAAGTCACCGCCCAGGCCGGTCTCGCCGGCGCCACCTTCGGCCATGCCGCGACGTGGCTCGATTTCGACGGCGACCGCTGGCCCGACATTCACGTGGCCAACGACTTTTCCGGTCCCGATCACCTGTATCGAAATCTTGGTGACGGCACGTTTGCCAACGTCATCGACGCCGTCGCACCGCATACCCCCTATTCCTCGATGGGTGCCGACACCGCCGACATCAACAACGACGGTTTCATCGATCTGCTCGTCGCCGACATGGCCACGACCACCCGCGAAAAGGATCGCCGCGGACTCGCCGCCTCCCGCGAGGACGTGCTCAACATGGGCACCCGCGCCCACACCGCGCCGCAATACACCCGCAACGCGCTGCTGCTCAATGCCGGCAACGGTGTCTTCGGCGAAGCCGCCTGCTGGGCCGGTCTCGCCGCCACCGACTGGACTTGGTCGCTGCGTTTCGAAGATTTCGACAACGACGGCTGGGCCGATCTTCACGTCACCAACGGCATGGTGCGCGAGGCCAACAACAGCGACCTGCTCAATCGCATGATGCGCGCGCTTTCCGACATGGAGCGCATCCGCGTGATGAAAAACGCGCCGCCGCTCGACGAGGCCAATCTCGCCTATCGCAATCTCGACGGCGAAGGATTTGCCGACGTCACCGCCGACTGGGGCCTGGGCGCCGTCGGCGTGAGTTTCGGCGCCGCCACCGGCGACTTTGATAACGACGGCGATCTCGATCTCGTCCATCTCGACTACAACGGGGGCCTGACCGTCTATCGCAACGACACCGTCGACGCGCATCGCGTGCAGATCCGGTTGCGCGGATCGCGTTCCAATCGTTTCGGCATCGGCGCCGTTGTCCGCGTCGAGAGCGCCACTGCGGGTCTGCAGTCGCGTATGCTCACGGTTTCGCGCGGCTATGCCTCCGGCAGCGAGATCGTGGCCCACTTCGGACTCGGTCCCGACGAACGTATCGCGCACCTCACGGTCGAGTGGCCATCCGGCGCCACCCAACGGTTTTCCGATCTCGCCGCCGACCGCGCCTATCTCGTCACCGAGGATGTCGCCGCCGATGATCGCACGGCAGAAACGCCGCCGCTCTTTCGCTTCGCCACCAAAGCCCATGGGCTCGCGCATACCGACACGTCGTTACTTGCCATCCCCGATGAAGAACAGGTGTTCATTCCGTTTCGCACCGATCGCCGCGGTCCGGCGATCGCCGTGGCTGATGTCGATGGCGATGGCCATGACGACATCCGCATCGGCGCCACGACCGGATCGCCCGCGCGATGGTTTCGCTGGCAAAACGACACCTATCGCGAGATCCCAGGCGAAGCCGTCCCCGCGGTCGATGTCGTCGAGGAAGGCCCGACGTTGTTTTTCGACTTCGATGGCAACGGCACGCAGGACCTGCTCGTCACTCGAGCCAGCGCGCGACTCGATTCCTGGCCGGCGGCGTTTCAACCACAGCTGCTGTCCAACGACGGTCACGGCAACTTCACGCCGGTCGACGCGTTGCCCGCCTTCGCCATCAACACCGGCGCAGTCTGCGCGGCCGACATCGACGGCGATGGCGATCTCGATCTCTTCCTCGGCGCCCGCTCCGTCCCAGGCCATTACCCCGAAACGCCGCGCAGCCTGCTCCTGCGCAACGACGGCGGACGCTTCGTCGACATCACCGCCGGCACGCCCGGGCTCGCCGCCACCGGTCTGGTCAAGAGCGCGCTGTTTCGTGATCTCAATGGCGACGGACATCCTGACCTGATCGTCGCCGCAGAGTGGGCCCATGTCCGTTCTTGGCACAACGACGGCACCGGCCGCTTCGTCGAACGCACCGACGCGGATGGCTTCACCAGCGGCGGTCGCGGTTGGTGGAACAGTCTCGCCAGCGCCGACTTCAACGGCGACGGACGACTCGATTTCGCCGCCGGCAATCTCGGACTCAACACGACCTATCGCGCCTCCGCAGCCCAACCGGCCACGTTGCTGTATGGAGACTTCGCTCAAAAAGGCACCCGCATGGCGATGGAAGCCGAATACGATGGCGGCGAACTTTACCCACTCCGCGGCCGCGCCGATCTCGGCGCCCAGCTTCCCCACGTGTTGCGCAAGTTTCGCTCCAACGACGACTACGCCCGCGCCACCCTCGCCGACGTTCTGGGCGCCGACGCC
>CBINJL010000299.1:0-4838 GCA_966250925.1 uncultured Opitutus sp.
CCGAGATACACGCCCGCCGGTTCCAGCCCGTCCGCGACCATGGCGTTGCGCAGCACGCCGACGTAGCAATCACGTTGCGGCAACCCGGTCGTGAGCGCCTTCCACACCCGCCCGCGATCGCTCGATCGCCAGACTTTGAACGCGCCCTCCGGCACCACGCGGTAACCGTCGCTCAGCAACGGCACCACAAACAGATCCCGCCGCGTGACCGCCAACGGAAAGCCGAAATCGTGCGGCAACCCGCCGGAGATCTTCGTCCACGAATCGGCACCATTCGTCGAGCGATAGACGCCGAAATGATATTGGATGACCAACGCCCCCGGCGCACTCGGATCCAGCACGAGTCGATGCACGCAACGTCCCATGTCTTCATCCTCAATGAATTCCGGGGCCACATTCGGCAGGCCGTTGTTGCAGAGCTCCCAAGTCTCGCCGCCGTCCTCGCTGCGAAACACGCCCACCGCCGAGATCCCGACCCAGAGCCGGTCGGGATTCGTCGGATCGACCACGATGGAATGCAGACACAGTCCGCCAAATCCCGGCATCCAGCGCGGACGCGTCGGGTGACGTTGCAAGCCGGTCAACTCCGTCCAGGTTTCGCCATCATCGCGACTCACGAACAGCGCCGCGTCGTCCGCACCGGCATACCATGTGCCCGGCCGCTGCGGATGACCCGGCACGATTTGCCAGATGTGTTTCAACGTGGCCGTGCTGTCGTCGGCGAAGCGTGGCGACTGGGTGACGTTGCGCCAGCTGGCACCTGCATCGTCGGAGAGTTTAATCACCGGACCGGTGTCCCATTCCTCCGTGCCCACGAGGAGACGCCCCCGCGTCAGGTCGCCCTGCACGCTGTAGGTCTGCATGCCCGGCAAGTGCGGACCGCGCAACCGCCACTGCGCACGCGCCGCATCGCTCTCGAAAACAAAAACTCCTTTCACGGTGCCCACCAGGAGCACGACTTGGCGAACGGGGCGGGACGCGGAGGACATGCCCCGAGTGTGAACCGCCGCCCTGCCCTTTCGAGCGGAAACTACGCGCCCGGCTCCGCGCGGCGGCGGGCCAGATAATAGGAACTGAGCAGGCCGTCGCCCATACTGTGGGGTTCCGTCGCGATCACCTCCGCGCCGGCGTCCGCCAACACCTGCTTAACTTCCTCCGCGGTCAGCGCGTGCATCCGCATGCCGTCGCCCAACCCGGTCAGCCGTTGCACCTCCTGCCTGATTCGTTTCAGCACGGTGGGCGGATACCACGACCAGGCCTTTCGCCGCGGCAGCGGAGGCGGCACATGGGTCGGCAGTTGAAACCAAATCACTCCACCCGGCTTCACCACCCGCACAAATTCCCGCAGGTAACCCTTACTCACCTTCGGCGGAATGTGCTGCAGGGTGATCAAACTGAAAACCAGGTCCATGGACGCATCGGCAAACCGGCGCAGATTCTGCCGCGGATTGTGCACAAACTGCACGCGCGAGGGGTGCCGGTTATGCTCGCGCGCGAGCCGCACCATGCGTTCCGCCACATCCACCCCGATCACTTCATCATAGTGGTCGGCCAATGCCTGACTGAGCCGTCCCACCCCGCAGCCAAAATCCAACGCCCGTCCACGCGGCGCATGAGGCACATGCTGCGCGATCATCGCCAGATTTGCCGCCACCTCGGTCCGGCCGGTGGCGAAAAACTCATCCAGTTTCCATTGGTTCCCGACCGTTCCCGGCACCGTGAGCACGGCCCAATACGGATCGTCACGGGCGAGCCGCTCCCATACCATGCGCAGTCGGAAAATGTTCATTCGCAGAACGGCCAAAAACCGAAGCTCACCGCCGCCAGGGCAACGAAAATCTTCAGGCTGGCGCGCCGCATCAGGATTCCTGTCGCAACACTTCCAACGGCGGATGCCGCGTCACGCCGCGATTCGCCAGCAGGCCCGTCGTCAATGTGATCGCGCCGACCGTTGCCATCGCACCGATCAACGTCGCCGGCGCGAGCACGCCCACGGTTTCGAAAAGGAAACGCGCCACCAGCACGTTGGCCGCCGCCGCCAGCGCGCAGCCCACCAGCGCGGCCAGCGCGCCGAGCACGAGGTATTCCACCAATTGGATTTGCCAGAGCTGTCGGCCCGTCGCGCCCAGCGTGCGCAGCAGCACGACTTCACGCAGACGTTGCTGCCGGCCGCTCACCACCGCGCTCACCAGCACGATCACGCCGGTCACCACGGTGAAGAGTGCCATGAACTGAATCACGAACTGCACCTTCGAAAAAATGCCGTCGAGCGTCTCCAGCACGAGTTGCAGATCAATCGCCGAGACGTTGGGCAAATCCGCCACCACGGCTTGCTGCACCCGCGCCGATTCCACCGGCCCGGGCACCCGCGTGGCCGCCACGAAAAACTTTGGCGCCGGCTCCAGCACGCCGACGGGAAACACCACAAAAAAGTTCGGTTCCATGCGTCGCCATTCGACTTCGCGCAGACTCGCCACCCGCGTCAGCAGCGGCAGTCCCTGCACATCCCACTCGATCGTGTCGCCGAGTTGCACGCCCATCTGCTGCGCCACATCGCGCTCCACCGAGATCGGCACCACGTCGATCTCCGGCCCCACCGCCGCCACGAACTCGCCCGCCAGCAACGACTCCGTGCGCGTGTTGAGATGATCGCGATAGGTCGAGCGGTATTCGCGGCGCAACGTCCAGTCAGCGACACCATTGTTCTTGTCCGCCAGGATTTCGCTCACCGCACGATCATTCACCTTCGCCACCTTCATCGTGACGATCGGCGCCTCCGCCTGGAGCGGCGCGCCTTCGCGCACCAGAATTTCGCGCAACGGCTCGATCTGGTCGTCCTGGATGTCGAAGAACAACAGGTTCGGCCGATCCGCCCCGCCGGTGCCCTGAATTTGCGCCAGCAAGGTCGCCCGCGTGAGCGCGAGCGTGACGATCAGAAACGTGCCCAGCCCGAGCGCGAGCAGCAGCAGCACAGTGCGGTTGTTGGGTCGGTGCAGATTGGCAATGCCCTGCCGCCACACATACGGCGCGCGTTTCGGCGTGAAGCGGCGCGCCGCCCACGCCACCGCTTTGCCCATGCCGCCGAGCACGGCAAAACTCACCGCCAGCATGCCGACGAACCCGAGTCCGACTTCCCAGCGATGCGTCTGCCGCAGCGCAAACACCGTCACCGCGCCCACGATCGCCGCATAGACCGCCCAGCGCCACGGATCGCGCCCCGCCGCGCCCGCCTCCGCCACCTGCGCACGGATCGCCATCAACGGCGACATTCGTCGCACCGCCAGCAACGGCAACAGTGTAAACAGCACGCACACCGCCAGCCCGAGTCCGACGCCCTTAAGCACCGGCGACCACGCCACCGTGAACGCGACGTCAAACGGCAGCAGCTCGCCGACGAGCGCCGGCAACGCCAGTTGCACGCCCACACCCAGCGCCGCCCCGATGGTCGAGCCGAACACGCCCAGCCCAAGCCCCTGCACCAGATAAACCGCAAAACTGGTGCCCGCGCTCGCCCCCAGACACCGCAGCACCGCCACGGTCGGGATCTTCTGGCGCACATGGACGTGGATAGCGCTGGCCACGCCGATCGCGCCAAGAAACAGCGCCACAAACGCAACCAGACTCAAAAAACGGTAAACACTGCGCAGACTCTGGCCGAGCTCGCGCTTGCGCTCCTCCACCGTGTCGATGCCGATGCGTTCTTCCTGAAAACGATCGCGTAGTTCCTTTTCAATGACGTGGGGATCACGCTCCGCCTCCAAGGCCAGATAACGCCGGTAACGCACCATACTGCCCGGCCCCAGCAGCCCGGTCGCCTCCAGTTCCGCCAACGGCACGAAGACCCGGGGCGAAAGCATTGCCACTGCGGCCGAGTCCCCCGGGATCTGCTGCAGCGCGCCGACCACGGTGAAGGTTTCGGTGCCGAGCTTGATCGGATCGCCCACCGCCACGCCGAACTGCGCCATCAGCGTCTCCTCCAGCACCGCCACGCGCCCGCCCGCCCGCAGCCGCTCCGGCGCGTCGACCGGCACGGTCTTGAAGTCGCCAAAAAATGGATACGCGCCCTCCAGTGCGCGCAGCGTGGCCAGCCGGGTGCGATTCTGGGCAGTGGGGAAGACGATCATGGTCGACAGCGCAACCTCGTTCGCCTGCCGTCCGCCCGCCGCATCAAGCGCCGCCGCCAGTTCCGGGCTGAAGGCCGCGCGCGTCTGCACCCGCAGATCGGCCCCGAGCAAGGTCTTGGCCTGCTCGTCGATGGTGCGCAGCAGATTGCTGTTGAACGAAGCTATCGCCACCAGCGCCCCGACCCCCAGCGCGATGGAAAGCGAAGCCAGCAGCAACCGCCGCCGCGAAGCCCGCGAATCCCGCCAGGCCATGCGAAGGATGAAACGCAGAGAAGTAATTTTGCCCACGGAATACACAGAATACACGGAATTGAATCAGAGCACGAACCGCTCGAGTTCCACTTTGGGATAATGGCCAAAGTTCACCAAAAGCCCCACACGCATCCCGGCCGCGTGAAGATAGTTTTGAACTTGGGCGCGATGCTCGTCGATCAGCTTGGACACCGCTTTGATTTCGACGATGACTTTGCCGTAGCAGATGAAATCAGGGGAATACGTCTGCTTCAAAGGGCGCCCCTTATAATTCAGGGTAAGACGGGGCTGGGCGAGAAATGGAATGCGTCGATCCGTAAACTCCCACTCCAGGCATTCCTGAAACACCGCCTCCAAGAATCCACATCCTTTTTCCCGATAGACTTCATAACAGGCGCCAATGATGTCGTAGGTCAGGTCTTCATTTATCAGTTTTCCCATGGTTTTCCTTTCCGTGTTTTC
>CBINJL010000300.1:0-4824 GCA_966250925.1 uncultured Opitutus sp.
CGGTTCGATGTGATCAACCGCTGGGAAGCGGAATGGAATCTGGCCCGGGCGCTGCAGGTCGACGGCCGCATGGCCGAGGCCTATGCGCGTATCAACCGCATCATGGACGAGGCGTCGGTCGCGCGCGGCGAGGCGCTGCCACCGGAGCTGGCGGTGCGGTTGACCTGGTTGCAGGCGCGACTGGCCTTGGAGCAGGGCGAGCCGGAGCGCACGCTGGAGCTGGCGACAACCCTGCGCGAACGGGTGGCGGACGTGCCGGCAGCGCTGCAGGAGGAAGTGCGTTCGCTGCTGGGACTGCTGGAGGCGGAGGCGCAGTTTGCGCTGGATCGGGCGGACGACGCGCTGGCGACGTTGCAGCGGCTGCGCGACGATTTCGGCGATTCCGACATGGCGGTGTATTCCTACATCGCGGAGGCCAATGCGCAGGCGGCGCTGGGGCAGTTGGTCGAGGCGCAGCGACTGTTGACGGAACTGGTCAACCGGTATCCACAAAACCGTTACGCGCCGCTGGCGCTTTACCTGTCGGCGGAACTGGCCGAAAGCCGTCGCGAGGAAAGTTATCTGCGGGAGGCGATCGGGCGCATCGAGCAGCTCGTGAGCAGTTATCCGGGCGACCCGTTGGTGTTTTACGCCCGATTCAAACAGGGCGATCTGCTGCGCAAACTCAACCTGTGGGAGCCGGCGCGGCTGGTTTACGAATCGATCATCAATCAGAATCCGTCGCATCCGGAAGTCTGGGCGGCGCAACTCGCGCTGGCCGATACGATCGCGGCGCAGGCGGGGGTGTCCGATCCCTCGTTGCGGGACAGCGCGGCGGCCATCTACGAACGGTTGCGCGACCACCCGAAGGCGCCGATTGAGCTGCGCATCGAAGCCGGATTGAAAGCCGGCAACGCCTTGGTGCAGGCGGGCCAGCTCGACCGGGCGGCGGAAACCTGGTGGCAGGTGGCGAATCAGTTTCTGATCGAAAACGACGATCCGGCGTCGCTCGGCACCAAGGGCCGTTACTGGCTGGCGCGGTTGTTGAAGCAATTGGGCGAACTTTATGAGCGACGGGGACGGCGCAGAGAAGCCGGCCGGGCCTATGCGCTGATGCACGATTACGGACTGCCGCAGGCGGACTGGGCGGCGCAGCAGGTGGCGCGATTGGGCGTGGCGCCGCCGACGGAGGCGCCGACGGGACGCTGACGCCGTTGACGAAAACGCCGGGACGACCTCTAACAGAATCCTTCATGGCCGATTTTGACTTTATGCTCCTGACCCGCGGCGGTCCGATGATGATCGTGCTGCTGGTGATGGCGGTGGCTGGACTGGTGCTGTTTGCCGAACGCACCCTTTACCTGCATCGCGGCCAGATCAAATCGACCGCGTTTGTCGACGGCGTGAAAAATATCCTGGCCAAACGGCGGGTGCTGGAGGCGTTGACCGTGTGCGAGGAAACGCCCGGTCCGGTGGCGGCGGTGGTGAAGGCGGCGCTGCTGCACGTGCATGACGACGAAGTGAAGATGCGGTTTGCGGTGCAGGAAGCCGGGGTGACCGAAATCCCCGCGCTCGAACGACGGTTGGGCGCGATCGCGGCCATCGCGCAAGTGGCGCCGTTGGTCGGATTGCTCGGCACGGTGCTGGGCATGGCGACGACGTTTTACGCCTTCATGACCGGCGGGGCGGAGTATGCCACGGCCCGGGCGCTGGCCGATGGGATGTGGCAGGCGCTGCTGGTCACGATCGGCAGTCTCACCATCGCGATCCCGGCTCACCTCGGGTATCACTTCCTGCACGGTCGCGTGCGGGCGATCGTGCGGGATGTCGAATGGGCCGGAAACGAAATCATGCGCTACCTGCAGGTCGATTACCGCGACGGCACGGATGACACCGATCCGGTCGCGGCGGAAAAGACGTCCGATCCGACGTCGCCGGCTGAGCCGGACAACGCCGACGCCAAGACGAAGGGGGCAGGGGCCTGACGGGCGACGGTTGCCCGCCATTTAAGGTATTTCAGGATTTGTCATGATCACGCGACCGCTCGATCTCTCCTCCCGCATGCGGCAGCCACCGCGTTCGATGGACGGCGTGTTTTACGCCAACGTGGTGCTGTTGGGATTGTTTTTCGCCTTCTTCGGCTCGCGCTTTGTGCTTTCGCCTGGAGTGGAGATAACCCGGACTGATTTTGCCCTGCCGCAGTCGACGGACGCGGCGGCCGGCGCAGTGGCGACGACGGCGGTCATCAGCGTGCTGGGCCCGAACATGGTGTTTACGGATGCCGGGCGCATGAACTATGCGGAGCTGGCGCGCTGGCTTCCCACCCAGGTGGCGCGCGGGGCGGAAGGCGAATCACGGCTGCTGGTGCGGGCGGATGCGCGGGTGTCGGCTCAGGATCTCATGCAACTCAACGACTTGGCGCGGCAGGCCGGATTTTCGGGCGTGCAATTGGCGTTGGAAAATCCGCCGCCGGCGGTCTTTGGCGGCGAGGTCCCTTGACGTCATGCCGGGCGACCGAGGCAGATTTCCCTGGGTGCTGGCCAGTTTGCTGGCAGGAATTTTGGTAGCGGCGGGACTGTGGATGGTGCGGGCGCCGGGGCCCGAATTCCAATCCTTGGCGCCGCGGCTGCGGCCGACGGATGGCACGCCGAAAGGACAGGGCAGGGAGGCGCCGGTGGCTTTGGCGGCGTTGCCAGCGGCAGATGAAGCCGCGGGGCTGCGCACGGAGCTCGCGTTGCAGGACCCGACGCCGTTGTTTTTCCCGACGGAATTCAACAGTGGGCGGGTCGACACGGCCATGGTGGCGGAGCAATCGTTTGGCACGGCTTTCGGTCGGGCGATCGACTCCAAGCTGCATTACCCGCCCAAGGACAACCGGTTGGAAGTGCCGGACGCCGTAGTGGTGCCGACGGACCCGCTGCGGGCGTTGGCACGGGTTGACCGACCGGTGACGTTGGTCGAGCTCGCGCGGGCCGAGGAGCCGGTGACGGCGCTGCCGGCGCGCTGGGCGCGAATTGATGTGCGGCAATTGGGGACCGGGCGCCTGCTGCACAGTCTGGACATCCCGACGTCGGCGGTGGCCATTACCGGGGAGGTTGTGCCCATGGAAGTATTGCTGGCCATCACCCCGTCCGGGCTGTTGAGCGATCCGACCGCATTGGGGGCTTCCGGTGGTCCGACCATGGATTTGGCGACGGTGGCGGAAATCCTCCGCAGCGTCCGTCTGGGTGCGGTTATGGGGCCGGGAATCTATCGTATCTGCTTGGGGCCGTGAAACTTGATTTAAGTTTAAAAATTGCAGTTGACGGTGATTTTTCCGCTCTCCACGTTCGGCACTCTTTTCTCGTCTTTTGACGTAGTCACGTAGTGCCCAGATAGCTCAGTTGGTAGAGCACACCCTTGGTAAGGGTGAGGTCGCCAGTTCGACTCTGGTTCTGGGCTCCACGCCGACCTCGTCACTGGAATTCTCCTCATACCTACAAAACAATCGTCTCCAACCACAATGGCTAAAGGCACATTCGAGCGCACCAAACCGCACGTCAACGTTGGCACCATCGGCCACGTCGACCACGGCAAGACCACCACCACCACCGCTATCCTGAAGGTTCAGGCGGACAAAGGCCTGGCGGAATTCAAGTCCTACGCGGACATCGCGAAGGGTGGCACCGTGCGTGACGCGTCCAAGATCGTTACCATTTCGGTGGCGCACGTTGAGTATGAGAGCAACAACCGTCACTACGCTCACGTTGACTGCCCCGGCCACGCCGACTTCGTGAAGAACATGATCACGGGTGCGGCCCAGATGGACGGCGCCATCCTCGTCGTCTCCGCCGCTGACGGCCCGATGCCGCAGACCCGCGAGCACATCCTCCTCGCCCGCCAGGTCGGCGTGCCGAAGATCGTGGTGTGGCTCAACAAGGTTGACCTCATCGATGACCCCGAGCTGCTCGAGCTCGTCGAGATGGAAATCCGCGAACTCCTTTCCAAGTATCAGTTCGACGGCGACAATGCCGTGATCGTCCGTGGTTCCGCCACCGCCGCCCTCGAAGGCAAGCCGGGTGGTGCCGAAGCGATCGGCAACCTGATGGACGCGATCGACGCTGAGATCCCGGAGCCGGCTCGCGAAGTCGACAAGCCCTTCCTCATGTCGATCGAAGACGTCTTCTCGATCACCGGCCGCGGCACCGTCGCCACCGGTCGTATCGAGCGCGGCATCATCAAGCTCAACGAAACCGTTGAGATCGTCGGCATCAAGGACACCGCCACCACCGTCGTGACCGGTATCGAAATGTTCCGCAAGCTGCTCGACAGCGGCCAGGCCGGTGACAACGTCGGTCTCCTCCTTCGCGGCGTCGACAAGGAAGCCATCGAGCGCGGTCAGGTTCTCGCCGCCCCGAAGTCCATCACCCCGCACAAGAAGGCCAAGGCCGAGATCTACGTGCTGGGTAAGGAAGAAGGTGGCCGTCACACCCCGTTCTTCAACGGTTATCGCCCGCAGTTCTACTTCCGCACGACCGACGTCACTGGCGTCATCAACCTGCCGGCCGGCGTTGAAATGGTCATGCCGGGCGACAACGTTTCGGTCGACATCGAGCTGATCTGCCCGATCGCCATGGAAAAGACCCAGCGCTTCGCCATTCGCGAAGGCGGTCGCACCATCGGTGCCGGTCGTATCACCGAGATCACCGAATAAACCGTTTCAGTCGTTTTACCGACCGCCGAGGTCCCGCTGAGGGACCTCGGCTGCGTCGTCTAAAGTTCACCATCTTTCTTAGGCGTGTAGCTCAATTGGTAGAGTAGCGGTCTCCAAAACCGTTGGTTGGGGGTTCGATTCCCTCCGCGCCT
>CBINJL010000301.1:0-4821 GCA_966250925.1 uncultured Opitutus sp.
GAGCAGCATGTATGGCACGATCGGCATCATCTTATGCGCGATGTGTTTTGGCGGTGTGATGGAAAAGGCGGGCATGTTGGAACGCATCGCGGAGGCGTTGCTGGCGCGGTCGAAATCGCGCGGCGGTCTGGTCGCGGCGACGCTGGGAACCTGCGGCGGGATCAACCTGGTGGCCGCGGATCAGTATCTCTCGATCGTCATTCCGGGTCGCATGTATCGGCCGGCGTTTGCCAAACAAGGCCTGCATGCGAAGAACCTGTCGCGGTGTCTGGAGGATGCCGGCACGCTGACCTCGCCGTTGATTCCGTGGAATTCCTGCGGCGCCTACATGGCGGCGACACTTGGGGTGTTTCCCTTCGCCTATCTGCCGTTCGCGTTTCTCAACCTCATCAACCCGCTGATTTCGCTACTGTATGGCTTCACCGGCTGGACCATGGCGCCGGTGCAGAACTCGAAAAAGGAATAGGTTTTACAGAAGGAAACGAAGCGAACGAAGTCTTGGACCTTCGTGTTGGTCCTTTCTTTTCTTCGTTTCATTCTGTGAGAAACCAGTGCCGCTCCGTCCATGTCCTTGATCGATAGATACATTTTGCGTGAGTGGCTGGGCGCCCTTGGATTGGTGCTGGGCGCCACCATGGGCCTGCTGCTGATGCAGGCGATGTATGACGATCTCGGTGACTTGATCGACGTGGGGGCGAGCGCCATCGACGTGGTCTTTTACTACACGGTGAAGCTGCCGAGTTTTCTGTCGCTGGTGCTCACCCTGTCGCTGCTGCTGTCGTTGCTCTTCACCTTGGGCCGCCTGCATCGGAATCTGGAAATCACCGCGCTGCGGGCGGCCGGACTCGGCTTCTTTCGCATCACCCGCATGATCTGGGCGGCGGGCGTGCTGCTGTGCGGGGTGACCTGGTATCTCAACGGCACCGTCATCCCGTGGTCGGTGGAAACGTCGCGATCGATTTTGCAGGATTTACGTGTTCGTGGACAGGGCCAGATCGAGGAATCGGACCGCGTCGAAGCGGTCTATTCGGTCGCCTTCGACAACCGCCGTGAAAACCGCATGTGGTTCATGAACCGTTACAGCCGCTACACGGGTCGTGGTTATGGCGTGGTGGTGACTGAACTCGATGGTGAACGGCGGGAAAAGACCCGCCTGCAGGCGCGAGAGGCGTGGTTCGATCCGCATCGCGGCTGGGTGTTTTTGCGTGGACGCGAAACCTGGATCGATCCTGAAACCGCCGAGGTGCAGCGCACGGTGGCGTTCGATGAAAAACTGGTGGCGCACTATCGCGAAGATCCGGCGCTGATGCTGGTGTTTGACCAGAAGGCGGACGATCTGTCGTTCTTCGAACTCGAACGCGTGATCGCATTTCACCGAGCCGAGGAAGATGATCCCAAAGTCAAACGTTACGCGGTGCGCTACTACGGTCTGCTCGCGGAAACGCTCGGACCGCTGATCATCATCGCGTTGGCAATCCCCTTCGCCGTGTCGGGCGTGCGGGTGAATCCCGCGGTCGGAGTTTCCAAATCGATCAGTCTGTTTCTGCTCTATTTTGTGTTGTTCAAGGCGAGCAGCACGCTCGGCGCGCGCGGCGTGCTCGATCCGATGTGGGCGGCGCTGGCGCCGAATCTCGCCATGCTCGCGCTGGGCATCGCGCTGATGACACGCGTGCGCTGACCGCATCGGCCGGTGCGGTTTCCGTGTCAACGCGCGGCCAGCAGGTGGGCGGCGAGTTTGTCGTAGAGCACGGCGGTCTGCGCATCGCGGCATCGCTCGCGGGCGTAGTGCAGGATTTGCAGTGCCGAGCGGACTTCGCCGCGTTCGGCCTGCAGCAGCACCATTTGCACGACCACCTGCGGAAGATGGGGATAGCGGCGCACACCGGCGGCCAGCGGGATGATTTCCGGTCGACCGATCGGGGCCTGCGAAGCGCGCCACATTTCGGCCAGCAGGCCATAGGCTTCGGGCAACGCGATCGAGGATTCGAGCGCCGTGTCGAGCAGCACCCGCACCGCGCCGATGCGGTCGGGGTCGACTCGTTTCGGGTCGGCCGATTCAGCGCGCAGGGCGTCGAATCGGATCTGGGCCAGCACCTGCAGCACATAGGGCCGTCTGATTCCGAGCGCCACCGCGGCTTCCAGTTCCTGCCGGGCGACGTCGCGTTCGCCGGCTTCGAATTCCAGCAAGCCGCGCAGCGCTCGCAGATCAGGAGTCGCTTCCGTCGCATCCACCCGCGCGAGCGTGGCACGGGCGCGGGTGAGGTAGTTCTCCGTCAGCGCGGGATACCGCCGCCGAATGTAACCGGTCTCCAGCCTTTCCCACTCACCGCGAATTTCGGCAACCTGCACGGCGGTGGCGCGCGAGACGGCGAACTCCGGCACGTCATAGTGGCGGCCCAGTTTCTCGGGAATCGTTTCGACGATGGCCTGCGGCAGGTAGTCGCTCATCCGATCGCGGGCGTCGGCAAAACCGAGACCGAAGACCGAGCGAAACAGCGCTTCGTCAGGAGTGGAGTGTTCGAGTTTGTCGAGAAAGGTCCAGAACGCGTCGCGGTGGTATCCGTCATCCGAATACAGCGCCCAGCGGGCGAAGAGTCCGGCCTGTTCCTGCCAGAGTCGCAGGCGTTCACTGTCGGTCGGCGGCGGCGATGCGAAAAAATCATCCCAGGCCAGCAGCGCCCGCGGATGATCGCGGTCGAGGCGCAGCGCTTCCGATTGGGTGGGGTCGAACCAGTTGGCGTCGGTGAGCGCGAAACTGTCGCGGGTAAAGGCGCAGCGTTCATACACGCGCACGAGTCCCTGAATCGCCCACTCCGGCAAGGCGGGCGAGCGTTGGCGCAGCAATTGATCGAGCCGGCTGGCGGAGAAATGAAAATCGGTCGGTTCATGTCCCCAGTCGGACTGGCTGCGCAGGGTCCGATAGGCCGAGATGCCGCCGGGAGGCGCACTTTCGCTGGTGTCGTCCTGGAAGGCGAACACGACGCTGCCGTCGTGGCCACTGAGGCGCATGTTGGGCAGGAAACGTTCGCGCGGAGCGTTGCTGTTGTTGTCGCGGGCGGTGGCGCGTTCACGCTTCAGGCGATCAAGGATGTCGCGCATGGCCGCATCGGATTCCCGGCGTTTGTTGGAGGCGGCGACCACGATGTGGCGGGTGGGCAGATACGGATTCCACAGATAGCGGTCGGGCACGATCCGCCGCACGAGCTCAAGCTGGCGAAAGTAGTTGCGGGCATAGGCACGTGCGAAGGTCGCGTCGTGGGTGGTGAGCAGTTCAAATCCCGGCGCCTGCAGCAGAGTCCAACGTTCCGGTCGGCCCGCCGGTTCGACGAACACGGGTGGCAGTTCGATGGGGGACTCGTCGTCGGTCGGCTGCGGTTGGGCGGACAGCGTTGCCGCGACGAGGCAGACGCCGATCAGTCGCAGCAGGAGTCGTTCAATCCGAGCAGAAGTAATCGGAGTCATGGCACCTCGCGGGTCGGCCCGATTTGCACATCGAAGCCACGGAAGTTTTCGTTGAGGAATCCGGCGATGCGCAGCCACGTTTCCGGATGATCCGCGGCGCTGCGGCCCCAAGGCGACGGCGGCAATTGGACCCACTCCGGCGGATTGCCGGCGGCGGTGAGCGCGCGTTCCAAGCGACGGGCGGATTCGACCGCGAGATTCACCCGATCGGGGGTGGTGATCAACAGCACTCGGGCGCGCAGCGCGGCGGCGTTGTCGAGGACGGACAACGCACTGTTGTTCCGCACTCCGGAGCCGAAATACCAACTGGCAAACGAGGCGCGCAACGAAACCGGCTCCGGCTCGGCGCGGCGGTCGGCGGCGCGAGCGACCGCGAGGCGTTCAGGTGGACCGTCGAGCAAGGGCTGCGTGTAACCTTGATCTGGATTCAATGGCGACGTCGGGGCAACCTCGTCGTCGTTCAGGTTCAGGGTCGACAGGCGTTCGACATCGCGCCTGACCGCATCCATGTAAGCCAAGGCGTCCTGGCCGGCGGCGAGCGGTTCGATTTCGCCGGAGAGCCGTCCGCGCAGCGGAGGGGGTTCCAGCAGCGCGGCCAACTCGTTGAAACCATCGAGCGAAACGACGCTGCGGAAACGCTCGGGCTGGAGCTCGGCCAGACGCAGGGCCAGCCAACCGCCGTAGCCGCTGCCGATAAGGCCAAGGCGTCGCGGATCATGATGATTTTCCGCTTCGGACCACTCGAGAGCGGTGTTCAAAGCGGCTTCGGCCTTGCGGTCGGGCTCAATCCGATTGGCGAGCAACGCCTTGTCGCCTCGCCCGGCCGCGGTGGGAAGGTCGAGTTCGAGCACGGCGCAACCGAGCTCGGCCAGCATCTGCGCGGCGCGATCTCGACCGGGCGCGGCCGGTGCCCACGGTCCGTCGGATAACAGACAGACCAGCGGTGGCTTCTTCCCCAGCGGTCGGCGCGGCACGGTGAGTCGGCCGGAGGCAGCGGCGGCGTTTTCCGGCGTGAGCGAAAACGGAATCACGACGTGATGATCATCGGAGCCCAGTTCGGCGTGACCGCGGATGATCTCCAGCCAGGCGCCGGTGTTGCGTTCAAAAACGAAGAGACGTCCGGCCGAGGCGGCGTGGCTGACGCGGACCAGAAAACGCGTGCGAGCATCGTCCCAATCGAGCAGGGCGACGTGGCGACCGGGCTGATCGATCTCAAGTTCCGACTGGAGCGCAGCCAATTCCGTATCCAGCCAGTGAGCGCCGGCGGGCAGCGACCCGGCGCGAATGCCGGCCAGCGCTCCGGTGGCACGGTCGAAGATCAACGGTGTATCCGGAGAATGGGGACGGAATTCCGCGTAG